>NZ_JBBKBE010000005.1:0-201168 GCF_037890075.1 Mediterraneibacter sp. ICN-202921
CGTCAAGGTGGCGTATATCAGATTTATTTTAGCATACTATGCAGGAAAAATGTAGAGGAGGAGAGAAATCCCTCTGCTTGCGCCGGGGAGCGATTTAGTATATAATGAATCCACTTGTAATATATAAATTACAAAGACTTTAGTGTCATCTGACTTAATAAGGAACAGTGTGGAATTCACTGGCAGCTTACACCTGAGGTAAGGCGGACAAGATTTCAATCAGGCCATTGCGCGAAGTGAAGCGTGAGAAGGCGGAATCGAGGAAGATGCCAAGCCCTAAGACTTGCTAAAGTTATCTTGCAAATTTCCGGTAAGGGGAAGGAGGAAGGGGACGAGAAAAATGAAAATCATATAACACACCTGTAAAAAAGACAGATATTCCCGTAAATGAAATCGAGAAAAGAGAGGAAATGACGATGAAGAGAAGAATTGTAAGCGCAGCATTATGCGCAGGCCTCCTCTGTGTCCTTGTTACAGGATGTGGGAAAAATAAAGAGGCAGAAGGAGCAAAAGAGGCAAAGAAGACACAAAGCGATTATACACCTGTGACGGTTACTTTGAATTTGGAACGTTCCGGACTGGGGGAGAATGTGGAGTATACCTTTACAGAAATGCCGGATCATATCGTGGCATCCGGAGATCAGATGGCAGATTTTTTCTTTGATCTTGGCTTGGAAGAACAGATGGCCGGATACACGAAAGGTTCTTGCTGGAGTCTGGTTTCGGAATATCCGGCAAGAGAGGAGATCCCGCAGCTTGTAGAAGCCGGAAAAGGGATCACAACTTTATCGAAAGAAGAAATGATCGCAACAGGATGTGACTTTCTGGTGGGGTGGGATTCTGTGTTTTCAGATAAGAACTTCAGTCCGAAATTCTGTGAAGAAAATGGAATCGCTATGTATTTCCCTTATGTGTGTTCAGACAGCGCTACTTTCGAAGATTTATATAAAGATTATGAGACACTGGGAAAGATCTTCAAGGCAGAGGATACGGCGGAAGAAAAGGTACAGGAGATGAAAGATACGCTGCAGGATGTGGAAGACACCTTGGGCAGCGAGGTATATGAAGATCCCATTACTGTGTTTGCCTATGATTCAGGGGAAGAAGCTCCATTTACCGCATGCCAGGGGATGCCGGGGGATATTTTGAAACTGGCCGGCGGCATTTCGATTTTTGACGATATAGAGGCGGGATGGGCGACGCCATCCTGGGAAGAAGTCGTGGAGCGCGATCCGGATGTGATATTGATCTTGGATTATGAAGGCGGAGAGGAAGTAGAGAAAAAAGCAGAATTTTTGCGGACGAATGATGCAACGAAAGATCTGCGGGCAGTGAAAGAGGGCAGGATCATTTCCGCGTGCTGCTCTGATATGCAAGGTTCCGCCGGTTCTGCGAGACTTGTAGAAGACATTGCGAAGCAGTTATATCCGGAGAAATACGAATGAAGAGACAAAAAATGATTCGAAACAGGGGGCAGTATCTGGCATTTATGGCGTCAGTCTGCGCCCTTTTGCTGGTTGCCGCGTTTTTGTCCATATCCATAGGAGCCGTGGAAATGGATCCGGCAGACATTTTAGAGATCCTGATAAATAAAATAGCGGGAACAGAGTTGTTTATACCCACATGGGAAGAAAATCTGGAAACGATCATCTGGAATATCCGTTTTCCCAGAGTGCTTTTGTCCTGCATCGTAGGCGCGGGACTGTCCGTCTGCGGCGTGCTCATGCAGGCATTGACGAAAAATGCGTTAGCCGATCCGTATGTATTGGGGATTTCTTCCGGTGCCTCCGCCGGTGCGGTAGCGGCGATCGTTCTTGGCTGGTTTGCTTTTTTAGGCGGATATTCTACGATCGCAGGGGCAGTATTGGGAGCGGCGGCTTCTATCCTTTTGTCTTTGAACATGGCTGCTTATCGAGGCAGGATCACCTCCAGCCGGCTTGTGTTGGCGGGGATTGCGACAGCGGCTTTGTTCACTGCTGTCACAAATTTTATCATTTATGGATGCAACAGTGGCTCAGATAAGACAAAGACCGCACAGTACTGGATGGTTGGTTCTTTAAGCGGGGCAGATTGGGGAAAAGTAAAATATGTGGCGGTCGCGTTTGCTTTTATCATTGTTCTGATCTTGCTGTTTGTAAATGAATTGGATGTGCTGCTCCTGGGAGATGATGTGGCAGAAAGCCTGGGAGTCAATACAGGAAGGATCAAGCGCATCATCATATTGGCAGCGACAGCGCTGACCGGTGTCGTAGTCTCTGTAAGCGGAGTGATCGGTTTTATCGGTCTGGTGGTGCCGCATATTGTAAGATCAATAGTCGGTTCGAAACATAAGAGGCTGCTCCCGGCAGTGATCTTGACAGGCGGACTGTTTACAATGCTGGCGGATGTCATATCCAGGATCGTCATAGCCCCGGAAGAACTGCCGATCGGCATCATATCGGCCTTTATCGGAGCGCCGTTTTTCTTGTATCTGATCAAGAAAAATCGAGCAGGATAGGAGGGGAGAATATGCAGAAAGATATGGGGGCAGATATGCAGTTAAAGGTAACAGATCTGGACTATACGATAGAGGGGACGCAGGTGTTGGATGCCGTTTCCCTTTGTGTAGAGGAAGGCGGTTTTGTCGGACTGATCGGACCAAATGGATGCGGAAAAACTACATTGCTCAAGAATATATATAAAACTTATAAACCGACAAGAAATGCAGTGTTTATCAGCGGAAGAGATGTGATGACGCTGCCGCCTAAAGAGATGGCCCGGGAAGTATCAGTAGTGGCGCAGGAAAACACAGTGGAATTTGATGTAGAAGTGTTGGATATGGTGATGTATGGCAGATATGCGCACCGGAGATTTTTAGAAAGAGCAAAGAAAGAAGATATAGATCTTTGCAGGAGTGCTCTTTGGGATGTCGGAATGGATGGGTATGCACACAGAATGTATTTAAGCCTTTCGGGCGGAGAGAAGCAAAGAGTATTGCTGGCAAGAGCGTTGGTACAGCAAAGCAGGCTGATCGTTCTGGATGAACCGACAAATCATCTGGACATCCGCTATCAGTATTTGATCATGCAGACATTAAAGAAACAAGATATTACAGTGCTGTCTTCGATCCATGATCTGAATATTGCTGCCATGTATTGTGACAAAATCATATTGATGGACAAGGGAAAGATCGTGGCGGCAGGGTCTCCGGAGGAGATCATCACAGAGAAATATATAGGGGAAGTATTTGGTGTACGGTCGCAGATAGGAGTCAATGAGATCACGGGAAAGATACAGATTTATTATCTGCCCGATGAATAGGAAAGGAGAAATGGGTACATGGGGACGGAAAAAGAGAAGTATACGCAGATAGACCGTGCACAGATAGAAAAGATCATGTGCAGGCAGAAACAGTTTTTTCAGACAGGGAAAACGCTGGATGTCCACTTTCGTGCAAAGAACCTGCAAAAACTTTACCAGGCCATTCAGATGGAAAGAAAAACAATCGAAAGAGCACTTTTTCTGGATCTGGGCAAACACAGGGCAGAAGCTTATGAAACGGAGATTGGTCTGGTCCTTTCCGATATACGGTATACGCTGAAACATCTGTCTTATTGGACCAGGGAAGAAAAAGTACACACGCCTGTACATTTATTTCCAGGAAAAAGCAGAGTGCGAAAAGAACCTTATGGACAGGTTTTGATCATGGGTCCTTATAATTATCCTTTTCAGTTACTGATAGAACCGCTTATCGGCGCTGTAGCCGCCGGTAACTGCGCTGTGCTCAAGCCATCAGAACTGGCACCACATACTGCGGCAGCCGTAAAGGAAATGGTAGAAAAGACATTTGAGGAAAGGTACATCTGCTGTGTCTGCGGAGGGATAGAGGCGAATCAGGCATTGCTGGCACACAGGTTTGATTATCTGTTTTTTACGGGCAGCGTAAGAGTCGGGAAACTTGTTATGCAGGCAGCGGCAGAGCATTTGACACCTGTGACTTTGGAATTGGGAGGGAAGAGCCCCGTAATCGTCGAGAAAAGCGCGAATATAAAGCAGGCGGCATACAGGATTATGTGGGGAAAGCTTCTCAATGCCGGACAGACTTGTGTGGCACCGGATTATGTGCTGGCAGATGAATCTGTCAAGGAAGAACTGTTAGAGGAACTTAAGACGGCAGTTGTAAAATTATATGGGACAAATGTACAGAGCAATACAGAGTTTGGAAGAATTGTTAATGAAAATCATTTTGACAGGCTAAGCAGAATCTTAAAACAAGATGAGGCATATCAGGTCTTTTTCTGTGGAAGAGACAGACAAGAGCGGTATATAGGTCCGGTGATCCTGGATCTTCAGGATCTGGGGGAGAATGAACAGGCGGCATGTATGCAGGAGGAGTTGTTCGGTCCGATACTTCCGGTTTTGTCCTACAAGACGCTGAAAGAGGCAGTGCATTTTGTGCAGAAAAGAGAAACTCCTCTGGCGCTGTATATTTTTACAAGAAACAGCAAAGTGGCAGACTGGATCCTACAACACACAAGATCGGGTGGAGCGGCAGTAAACGATACAATCAGCCACCTGGTGGGGCCCTATCTACCATTCGGCGGAGTGGGCAATTCCGGCATAGGAAAGTATCATGGGAAATACAGCTTTTCTTCCTTTACCCACGAACGGAGCGTTTATCGGAAGCCGGCGGGAATACAGCTGTCTGTGGGATATCCGCCGTATAAAAAGTGGAAAGAAAGACTTGTGCGCAGTATTTTAAAATAAGAGTACGGTGGTCAGCTTCCCGGCTCGTAATCTACAAGATCAAGGAAGGAATGATGGATCAGGTAGTCATAGGCTTCCATGAATTCTTCCGGGTGCAGGCAAGTGCCATGCAGAATATGATACTTAAGTGAAGCAGTGATCCCGGCTGTATAGAATCTGGCTAGGGTGTCTTTTGTAAAAGGCTTCAGATGATCGGGGGATCTTAGGGGATATTTCTCCAACAGCTCTAGAAGTAAAGTATGGATATACTGAAACATAAGAATTTCAAAAGAGTTGGACCCCTCGATCAGATACAGACGTTTGTATAATTCAAAGTCCTTTAAAAGACAACTGCACAGAAGTTGAAAAATATTTTTTTCCATGTTGTTGTCAATGAGTACCTGGATTTTTTCTTTTATATTTTTTTCCAGGATATATTCGGGAATTTCATATTTGTCCTGAAAATATTTGTAAAAGGTAGGACGGATGACACCGGCACCGTCCGTGATCATACGGACAGTAATTTTTTCAAATGGGTATTTTAGAATCAGAGTCTTAAAAGAATTTGTCAGCAGGTCTTTTGTCATTTCTTTTTTCTTTTCCATGAGTAAGATCGATCTCCTTTGTAATCATTCGTAAATGTATTGGATAAGTATAGCATAAAATAGAACAAAAGTTTATCAGAAGTATACAAAAGGACTGAAATGTTCCAAAAAGGGAGCAAATGTGCAGGAATGTCTGTATAAAAGTACGGATATGGGAAGTTGCATATTACGAAAGAGATGCTAAGAGCCTATAATATAGGCAGCAGACAGAACGAAGAAATAGTTTGCTTATGTACAATATAAATGCAATGGAAAGGATAAGAGTTATGAAAAATTTGAAGCATCAGACAGAACGTGCTGCGTTTTCAGCGGCAGCAGACGGTGTACTAAAATACATGAACAACGAAGAAAGCAGACAAAAGGCGCTTCTGAAACTAGTAGATCTGACGGAAAATTTTGCAGGGGATCGATTTAAAGCAGCATCCTACGAAAAAGCCCGTGAACTGATAGAGGATCCAGAAAGTAAATGGATGCAGTACTTAAACCGGCTCTTTGATGAGGTGAGTCCACATGTACTCAAGACAACGGCTTTGAATCTTGGATTTGAAGCTATGTTGTATGGAACGAAGGTGATGCATTTGTCCCGAGAAAAATATCAGTGCAATATCCCCTGGCTGATCTTAATGGATCCTACCAGTGCGTGTAATCTACGATGTACCGGATGCTGGGCGGCAGAGTACGGGCATCTTTTGAATTTAAGTTTTGAAGAGATGGATACGATCATAACACAGGGAAAAGAATTGGGGATTTATCTGTATATGCTTACGGGGGGCGAACCGCTTGTACGCAAAAGAGATCTACTGCGCCTATGTGAGAAGCATAACGACTGTGAGTTTCATGCCTTTACAAATGGTACGCTGGTAGATGAAGCATTTTGTCAGGAAATGGAAAGAGTGGGAAATCTGACACTTTCTCTAAGCCTGGAAGGATATGCAGAGGTTAATGACGGAAGAAGAGGAAAGGGCGTATTTGACCGTGTGATGGAGGCAATGGATCTGCTGAGACAGCATGGACAGATCTTTGGCACGTCGATCTGCTATACACGAGCAAATATAGAGACAGTTACATCGGATGAATTTCTGGATATGATCATAGAAAAGGGGTGTCGGTATGCCTGGTATTTTCATTATATGCCGGTAGGAAATGCGGCGGCAGTAGACTTGTTGCCGACAAAAGAACAGAGAGAGTACATGTATCACAGAGTGCGTGAGATCCGTGGCATGACAGGGGGGAAAGAGATATTCGCATTTGATTTTCAAAATGACGGAGAATATGTCGGAGGCTGTATTGCAGGCGGAAGGAATTATTGCCATATCAATGCAAACGGAGATGTGGAACCATGTGTATTTATTCATTATTCAAGCGCTAACATCAAGCAGGTGACTTTGCTGGAAGCTCTTAGACAGCCGCTATTTATGGCCTATAGAGAAGAACAGCCCTTTAACAAGAATCATCTTCGTCCGTGCCCTATGCTGGAGAATCCGGAAAAACTTGTCGAGATGGTAAAAAGGACGAAAGCTAGGTCTACGGATCTGGAATCCCCTGAGACGGCAGAGCATTTATGTGGGAAATGCCAGGAGTATGCGAAAGCTTGGAAGGAAAAAGCAGAGGAACTTTGGGAAAAAGCATAAAATAAAAACCCCAAGCGGAAAAATATAAAATGCCCCTAAAGGGCAGAGTTCTTAAGCGCAGCAGCCAATTGGCTGCTGCGCTGTTTTTGTATCTAGTTGGATATCTTGTTTCTGTAAGCTATAGTGCTATAGGATAGTACGTATATTTAAGCTGACCGCGAATGCCGTAAATTCGAAAAAATGGGTTGACAAACACAAATTACTAGTGTACTATCTAACTATATCACTAGAACATCTGGACGAAGAGTATATGCGCAGTACGAAGAGAAAAGATGTGATAGTACAAAGGAGGGACATATGGATTATAATACAGAAATGCCGATCTATTTGCAGGTGATACATGATTTGAAAAAAAAGATGGTCCAGGGTCAGTTAAAACCGGGAGATAAGATGCCTTCTAACCGGGAACTTGCTGTGATCTATAAGATCAATCAGAACACAGCGGCGAGGATCTACAGGGAAATGGAGACAGCAGGCTATTGTTTTACAAGGAGAGGGATAGGAACATTTGTCGTGGAGGAAGAGAAAATGTTTGGGATGATCAAGAAAGAAATGGCAGAGGAACTTTTGAAGAATTTTATGAGAGAAATGCAGGACCTAGGGTATCAGAAGGATGATATCATATTTCAGATCGCGGATTATAAGGAGGAAGAACAATGATTTTACAGTGTACAGGATTAAATAAATCCTTTGCAAATAAGAAAGCGGTGAGTGATTTTAATATAAAGCTTTCAGAAGGAAAAATATATGGCCTGCTTGGAGAAAACGGGAGCGGAAAGACGACCTGGATGAAAATGGTAGCAGGGCTTACAAAGCCTACATCAGGGGAAATCTGCTATAAGGGTGCTCCCTGGACATATAAATATAAAAATGAGATTGCTTATATGTCTACAGAACCATTTTTCTATGATTATATGACGGTAAAGGATGTGGGAAGATATTATGCAGATTTCTTTATGGATTTTGATACAGAGAAGTTCCGGCAGATGATAGGAAAAGTAGGTCTGGAAGAATCTATGAAGGTAAAAGCACTGTCCACAGGGATGACAGCAAAATTAAAGGTCGTAGTGACGCTTTCCAGAAAGGCTTCTTTGTACTTATTGGATGAACCACTCAATGGAATCGACTTTAAGGCAAGAGAAGAGATCGTGTCTATGATCTTGGATGAAGCAGACAGCAAGAATTGTTTCGTGATCTCGACACATCTGATCAACGAGATAGAAAGTTTTATCGACGAGGCGATTTTTGTGAAAAATGGACAGCTGCTCTTGCAGACGGAGACAGAAAAAGAACGTATGCAAAATGGCAGATCGATCGCGGATATTTATATGGAGATTATGTAAGGGGGAGAGAACGATGGGAAAAATTATAAAATATGAATGGAGAAAACAGCGTACGGCCCGGCTCATCATACTGTTTGGACTGGCGGTATGTTTACTTACCTTTTTGGCAGGGCTGATTTTTAACAGAGATACCACGATGGTTGTAAGCATTGGAATTTTGTTTCTGGGGGCATTTCTGGTGATTTTTTATACAGGCATTGAAAGTTTGCTCGTATTTAACAGAGATCTTAGGACAAAACAGAGTCATATGCTCTGGATGATCCCAAAGTCAGTGTGGGAGATACTGGGTGGTAAATTTATCTCGGCAATCTTACAGATGCTATTTGTATTTGCGGCATTTATAGCCGCAGGCTGTATCTGTTTTACCGCAGGCATGGTAAAGATCGGCGGTCTGCAGATGGTGCTGGATGCCGTGAAGCGTTTTGTGGATGCGGTCTTTTCTGTAGGAGTCGACTGGAAATGGTTCTTTATGATGATAGTTCTGTTGTTTATCGCATGGACGGAAATTATTATGGTCGGATTTCTTGCGATCATCATATCCAGGACACTTTTCTTAAATTCCCGTTTTGCAGGTTTATTTTCAGTGCTCCTGTTTTTCCTGTTCAACTGGATCGTAGAAAAGGGGTATTCGCTTATAAGTGATATGCTCCATGTGTCAGCATTTGAGATCCAGGCATGGGATTATCTGTATTACGTCATCGTATGTATTGTCCTCTTCTTACTGTCTGGGCTTCTTGCAGACAAAAAACTGAGCGTATAGGCAAGCAGAGGAGTGAAGTTTTTAAAAATCAGGAAATAAAGCTGCCATATCTTTTGGCAGCGGTGCGGTAAAGCACATGTTTTTCCCTGTGATGGGATGGGGAAAGGAGAGACGCCAGGAATGAAGTGCCTGGCGTTTTATATATTCCATATCAGGGTTGTACAAGTAATCTCCGATCAGTGGAAAGCCGAGGTACTTCATATGTACACGTATCTGGTGTGTGCGGCCTGTCTCAAGCTTCAGCCATACGAGGCTGTGGGTATTGTCCTCCCTTAGCTGTGTCGCTGCCAAAGTTTTGTAATGCGTAACAGCATGTTCTCCATGTTCAAAGTCCACGGTACGTTCCACCAGGGATGTCCCTTTTCTGGCGATGGGTGCGCATATACTTCCCTGAGAAGGCTCTACTTTTCCTTTTACGACGGCAAGATATTCTCTTATTATTGTATGGCGCCTCGTCATAGAAGAAAGAAGATTAGAACTAAGCATATGTTTTGCGATCACTGTTATGCCGGACGTGTCTCGGTCCAGACGGTTTGTACAGCGAAAGATAAAGGGTTTATGCTGCTCTTGATAATACCAGGCGAGAGCGTTGGCAAGAGAGTTTGTGTAGTTGTTTAAAGAAGGATGTACAGGCATTCCTGCCGGTTTATTGACAACTACGATATCTTCATCTTCATAAAGAATAGTAAGAGGGAGACACACGGGCGGAATTTTATCCGAAGAAGTGGTTTCCTGTATTCTCACGACCAGTGTATCACCTGTATACACACGCTGGTTTAAGCGGCTCCAGTGTCCGTTTACCAGTATACTTTCCGGCATCTTCTTTAAATCTGTCAGATTTTGTCGAGAATATCCCTGTCTTCTCAAAAATTGTTCGATATGAAGAGCATTTTCATTTTCTTTTATTGGATAAATCAATGTACGGTTCATGGGACAATCATAAGGCTGGAAGCAGGGGATGTCAAGGGAAAATGCTTTTTTGATTTTGAGTTTCTTTTGCGATTTTCTTGTAAAAACAAGGTTTTTTCGTGTATAATGAGGAAAGCCGCGGCAAGCTGATTTGCACGGCATAAGAGAAAATGTGAGGTACAAGAAAAATGGACATTAACCAAAAACTGACAGAAGAATTAGCAGTCCGGCGCGAACAGGTAGACGCGGCGGTCAAATTGATAGATGAAGGAAACACGATCCCGTTTATCTCCAGATACCGTAAGGAAGCGACGGGTTCCCTAAATGACGAGCAGCTTCGTAAATTGTATGAAAGGCTTGTCTATCTTAGAAATCTGGAAGAAAAGAAAGAACAGGTATTGTCTAGTATAGAGGAACAAGGAAAGCTGACAGAAGATCTAAAAAGTCAGATCCTCGCGGCGGAGACGCTGGTCGTCGTAGAAGATCTGTATCGCCCGTACCGCCCAAAGAGAAGGACAAGAGCGACGATCGCGAAAGAGAAAGGTCTGGAACCGCTTGCAGCAGTTATTACTTTGCAAAAAACGAAAGAGTCTGTAGAAGATGTGGCGAAAGCGTATATTTCGGAGGAAAAAGGCGTCGCAGATACGAAAGAAGCAATCGACGGGGCAAAAGATATTATTGCGGAAGCGATTTCAGATGATGCCGATCATCGAAGCTGGATCCGGCGGATCACGATGAAAAAGGGAAAACTGCTCTCCACGGCGAAGAATGCAGAAATAGAATCCGTATATGAGATGTATTATAACTTTGAGGAATCTGTCATGAAATTGGCAGGTCACAGGATCTTAGCGGTAAACCGTGGAGAAAAGGAGAAGATCTTAACGGTGAAGATCGAGGCGCCGGAAGAAGAAATATTGCGCTTCCTGGAAAAACAGGTTATCCATACAGAGAATCCATATACAATGCCTTTGTTAAAAGAAGCAGTGGAGGATAGCTATAAGCGTCTGATCGCGCCGGCGATCGAAAGAGAGATCCGCAATGAATTGACAGAAAAAGCAGAGGATGGAGCCATCGAAGTATTTGGAAAGAATCTCCATCAGCTTTTGATGCAGCCTCCTATTGCCGGACAAGTTGTGCTTGGCTGGGATCCGGCATTTCGTACCGGTTGTAAACTGGCGGTGGTAGACGCTACAGGAAAGGTGCTGGGGACGACGGTGATCTATCCGACGGCTCCGACGACACCACAGAAGATCAAGGCGTCTAAGGAGCTGCTCAAAAAAATCATCCCTAAATATCATATTACGTTGATTTCCCTGGGAAATGGAACGGCTTCCCGGGAATCAGAACAGTTTATCACAGAACTTCTGAAGGAAATTCCGGAGAAAGTACAGTATGTGATTGTAAATGAGGCGGGAGCATCGGTATATTCTGCAAGTAAACTGGCAAGTGAGGAGTTCCCTAAATTTGACGTAGGACAAAGGAGTGCTGCCTCGATTGCAAGGAGACTGCAGGATCCGCTGGCGGAATTAGTAAAGATCGATCCGAAATCTATTGGGGTAGGTCAGTATCAGCATGATATGAACCAGAAAAAACTGGGGGAATCTTTGACAGGAGTTGTAGAGGATTGTGTAAATAAAGTAGGCGTGGATCTAAATACGGCTTCTGCTCCGTTATTATCTTATATATCTGGGATCACTGGTACGATTGCGAAAAATATCGTGGCGTACAGAGAAGAAAACGGAAAATTCGAGAGTCGTAAGGAATTGCTGAAGGTAGCAAAATTAGGGCCAAAGGCATTTGAGCAGTGCGCAGGCTTTATGCGCATCCAGGGAGGAAAAAATCCGTTGGATGCGACAGGGGTGCATCCCGAATCTTACGGGGCAGCAGAAAAACTCTTAAAAAAGCAAGGTTTCAAACCGGAAGATATCACAGGCAGAAATTTAACCGGGCTGTCACTTACGATCAGAGATTATGCGCGCCTTGCCGAAGAATTAGGAATCGGAGAGATCACGCTGAGAGATATTGTAAAAGAATTGGAAAAACCTGCCCGTGATCCGCGTGAAGAGATGCCGAAACCGATCCTGCGTACGGATGTGCTGGAGATGGAAGACTTAAAAGAAGGAATGGTATTAAAAGGCACTGTCCGTAATGTCATTGATTTCGGTGCGTTTGTAGATATCGGTGTACACCAGGATGGGCTGGTACATATTTCGCAGATCACAGACCGATATATAAAACATCCGTTGGAAGCTGTCAGTGTGGGAGATGTTGTAGACGTAAAAGTGATGAGTGTAGATTTGAAGAAAAAGAGAATCCAGCTTACTATGCGAGGAATATAGGAAAAGACAGAAAAATAGTTCCTCTGTTTTAGAGGAACTGAAGTGCAGACTTAAGTTTCCGTCCGATAAAAACGGCAGCAGCGATTTTGAGGGCATCTCCGATCAAATAGGGAACAACGCCGATCATAAGAGCTGCTGTAAAATTCACATGTAATTGTACGGCAAGCCATACAGTCCCGAACAGATAGCAGACAGCGGTGCCTGCAAGTAGTCCTCCTATTTGCAAAGAGAGTGTATCTGAAAAATGTTCAACAAAAAAGCCGCCGATGACTACGAGAAAAAGATACCCGATCAGATAGCCGCCGGTGGGTCCGGCAATCTTTCCAATCCCGCTTCCAAAAGAAGAAAAGACAGGAATGCCTGCGATTCCGATCAGGATATAGAGGATACAGCTTATGGCGCTGTTTTTCATTCCAAGCACATAGCAGGACAGATAGAGTCCAAAGGTGGCGAGAGATAGTGGGACCGGACTAAATGGCAGAGGGATGGTAAAAGGGCTGATAATGCAGAGGACGGCTGTCATCAGTGCGATACGAGTAAGACTATGAGTAGTGGTGCGTGTTGTTTCCATAATAATAGACTCCTTTTGTGTATTCCATATTCCTATATTTGCAGCATACATAAAGTATAAAAGAAAAATGATATAATGTCAACCTTATAATAAAAATAGTTAACAATTGCCCAATCAGAAAAGATTTACAAAAATTTTATATGGGTTAAAAATGAGCTGTGTTATACTAAAAACCATATATAAATAGGATAATAGAGATATGGAGAAAAGATATGTTTGGTTATGTGACCATATGTGAACCAGAATTAAAAGTTAAAGATTTGCGCAAATATAAAGCATATTACTGCGGACTTTGCCATATCCTGAAAGAAAAATACGGTATATCCGGACAGATGACACTGACGTACGATATGACATTTGCGATCATTTTGCTGACGTCTTTATATGAGAGCCAGACTTGTACAGAAGTGCATAGATGTAAGGTGCATCCGATAAAAAAACAGCAGATGCTGCAAAACGAGATCACGGAATATGCGGCAGATATGAATGTTTTGCTTGCATGGTATCATCTAGAAGATGACTGGCGGGATGAAAAGAAAGTAAGCGCATTTCTGGCAAAGGGGGCGCTGAAGCGTAAGGCGAAACGGATCATTGCAAAGTATCCGCGTCAGAGCCAGGCAATCGAAACCTCCCTGAAAGAACTTGCCGCCTGCGAAAAAGAAAATAGTACAGATCTTGACCGGACGGCAGGATGCTTTGGGCGTTTGATGGAGGAATTGTTTGTCTGGCAGGAGGATATGTGGGAAAAGAGTTTGCGCAGAATGGGCTTTTTCCTGGGAAAGTTTATATACATCATGGATGCGTATGAGGATCTGGAAGAGGATCTGAAAAAGAAATGCTATAATCCGCTTAAGAAACTTTGCACGCAGGAAGATTATGAAGAAAAATGCAGGGAGATCCTCTGTATGATGATCGCAGAGTGCAGTGTGGAATTTGAAAAGCTGCCATGTATCGTAGATGTGGACATTTTGAGAAATATATTGTATGATGGAGTCTGGAATCGCTATCATAAGATACAGTTGAAGAAAAGAGAAGGAAAGGAAAAGAAAAATGACGAAAAATCCATATGATGTACTGGGCGTGTCACCCAATGCATCGGATGATGAGATAAAAAAGGCATACCGTGATCTGACAAGAAAATACCATCCGGATGCGAATGTAAATAATCCGCTGGCAGATCTGGCGGAGGAGAAATTCAAAGAAGTACAGGAAGCGTATGATACGATCATGAAAGAACGCTCCACCGGAAGCACAGGGGGATATTCCTACGGCTACGGCGGCGGATATAATCAGGCGCAGCAAGATCCGCAGATGCAGGCAGCCATAAATTATGTGAACAGCCGTCATTACCGGGAAGCTTTGAATGTGCTTGATCAGATCCAGAACCGTTCGGCAATGTGGTATTATGTCAGCGGATGTGCCAACGCAGGGATTGGGAATAATCTTGTGGCAAGAGAGCATGCGGCACAGGCCGTCAACATGGAACCGAATAATCTGCAGTACCGTCAGTTCCTAAATCAACTCGATTTTAGCAGCCGCAGATACCAAAGCAATCCATATGGCGGCGGATATGGAACAGGAGGATCTTCCTGCGGCACAGGAAATATGTGCTGTGACCTATGGTGTGCAGACAGTTTGTGTGAATGTATGGGAGGAGATCTTTGTTCATGCATGTAAAAGCAAAATCTATGGCATTCGGCGGCCTGCTGCTTGCAGTGTCGGTCGTATGCATGTCTCTTGGCAGTGTGATTGAGACAAATACATTGTTCCTTTTAGCGGCAGCCTCTTATTTTGTAGGTATTGTGATCCGCGAATATGGTTTGAAGATAGGGGCCGCCTTTTATCTGGCAGATGTTTTGCTGGGAGTTTTGGTCGCGCCAAATAAAATTTATGTGCTTTCATTTGCGGCTATGGGGTTTTATATTTTGGCAGTGGAATGTATCTGGCATGTGCTGGAAAAGCATCCTAACATAGAGAAACGCCATATTTTATTCTGGATGATGAAATATGTGATCTTTAATGTTATGTATATCCCTATGGTACTGGTTTTTCAGGAACTGTTGTTTTCAAAAGCCATTCCGGGTTCTATGCTCCTCATCGTTATTGCGGCAGGCCAGGCCGGTCTATGGGTCTATGACAGGGCATATGAGTATGTACAGGGACATATATGGAATAAAATGCGCGGCAGACTGCTGCGGTAGAGAGTCCGTAAAGGGCTCTTTTTGTTTGGTTTTTCTGTTGGTCTGTATACAAAAAATGTGTGTGATGATATGAAAATTCTTGAAAAATCCAAAAGGTACTCGTATAATAAAAACCGAATTGTATAAGAAAGGAGAAATGTTCGTTATGAGTATAAGAATTGGGATTTTAGGATATGGAAATCTAGGGCGCGGCGTAGAATGTGCGATCAAGCAGAATCCGGATATGGAACTGGCTGCTGTATTTACCCGCAGAAATCCAGAGGATGTAAAGATTTTAACAGAAAGTGCGGCAGTATGTGCTTTAGCAGAGGCGGAAAACTGGAAAGATAAAATAGATGTTATGATTTTGTGCGGAGGCAGCGCTACAGATCTGCCGGAGCAGACGCCGGTCTATGCAAAATTATTTAATGTGGTGGACAGCTTTGATACACATGCACGTATCCCGGAGCATTTTGCAAATGTAGATGCGGCTGCAAAAGAAGGAGGAAAAGTAGGACTCATCTCCGTAGGCTGGGATCCGGGGATGTTCTCTCTGAACAGAATGTACGCAAACGCGATCCTGCCGCAGGGGAACGATTATACATTCTGGGGCAAAGGAGTCAGCCAGGGACATTCTGACGCGATCCGTCGTGTGGAAGGCGTAAAAGACGCAAAACAGTATACAGTTCCTGTTGAGGAAGCTTTAAAGGCAGTTAGAGATGGAGAGAATCCAGAATTGACAACACGCCAGAAACATACAAGAGAGTGCTATGTAGTATTGGAAGAAGGCGCGGATGCGAAGAAAGTGGAAGAAGAGATCAAAAATATGCCGAACTATTTCGCTGATTATGATACAACAGTGCACTTTATCAGTGAAGAAGAGTTAAAGAAAGAGCACAGTGGAATTCCACATGGCGGATTTGTGCTCCGCAGTGGAAAGACAGGCTGGAATGAAGAAAATGCTCATCTGATCGAGTATAGTTTGAAATTGGATTCCAATCCAGAGTTTACTTCCTCTGTGATCGTTGCATATGCAAGAGCAGCGTACAGACTGGCAGAAGAAGGACAGACAGGCTGCAAGACAGTATTTGATGTCGCGCCGGCGTATTTAAGTATAAAGAGTGGAGAAGAACTAAGAGCACATATGCTGTAAATAGGAAGTTAATCGACAAAGCAGCGCAAATGTGTCTTATATATTTTTCCCCGATCTTTTCACTGGATTTGATCGTCTGGCTTTGTTTCTGATATAAGAAAACAAAATAAGCCTGCCGGCGCGGCAGATAAGCATTTCCTGCTGCATGCGCTGTTAGGCTTATGTATTTTTATAAAAGGAAAGAGCCACATATTGCTGTGACTCAAAGGGGGAAAAAGTTTATGAAAAAGTGTTCTATCTTTAGAACAATTATAGTATATAAAATAATTGTGTAAAAAGTGTGATGGACTTTTGAATGGATTATGAACAAATCTATAAAAAAATATGAAGAGTTCCCGCTAAGTTAGTAATTGCAAATGCAATTGCAGTATATTATAATACTTTTATAAAAAGGGGTGCTCGCGTTTAAAGCGGGCTGAGAGTAAGCTGAGATGCTTTAACCCATAACCTGATTTGGATAATGCCAACGTAGGGATATACGATCATGGACAGAGGATTAAGATGACCGGACTGCCGCAAAGTATATGTATACGTTGCGGCAGTTTTTTGCTGCAATAGTATTGTCTGATGAAGGAGCAAGAAAAAGAAAGGTGGAAGAATACGATGAGAAACTTCTCGACACAGATGGAGGCAGCAAGAAAGGGAATCATAACAGAAGAATTAAAAAAAGTAGCGCAAAAGGAAAGGATGACAACAGACGAGTTATTGCCGCTCGTAGCAGAAGGAAAAGTGGTGATATGCGCAAATAAAAATCATACTTGCATAGACCCGGAGGGAGTCGGTTCTATGCTCCGTACAAAAATAAATGTAAATTTAGGAGTTTCACGAGACTGTAAAGACTATGATATAGAGATGAAAAAAGTGATGGAAGCTGTTAATATGGGAGCACATTCTATCATGGATCTTTCTTCCCATGGGGATACGATCCCTTTCCGGAGAAAGCTGACGGCAGAGTGTCCGGCAATGATCGGGACTGTACCGGTATATGATTCAGTGATCCACTATCAGAGAGATCTAGATACATTATCGGCAAAAGATTTTATTGATGTGATCAGGCTTCATGCAGAGGACGGCGTGGATTTTGTGACACTGCACTGTGGAATAACAAGAAAGACGATTGAGCAGATACGAAATCACAAAAGAAAGATGAATATTGTATCCAGAGGGGGATCGCTTGTTTTTGCATGGATGTGCATGACAGGAGAGGAAAATCCTTTTTATGAATATTATGATGAAATTCTGGATATTTGCCGGGAATATGATGTCACGATTTCTTTGGGAGACGCATGTCGTCCCGGCTGCCTTGCGGATGCGACAGATGTATGCCAGATGGAAGAACTGATCCGGCTGGGTGAACTGACAAAACGTGCCTGGGCGAAGGATGTGCAGGTGATGGTAGAAGGACCGGGACATATGCCGCTGGATCAGATCGCGGCCAATATGAAAGTACAGCAGTCTGTATGCCAAGGCGCACCTTTTTATGTGTTAGGACCATTGGTGACAGATATTGCGCCAGGATATGACCATATTACCGCGGCGATCGGAGGCGCAGTTGCCGCAGCGGCAGGAGCTGCCTTTTTGTGTTATGTAACGCCGGCGGAACATTTGGCTTTACCAAATGTAGAGGATGTAAAGCAGGGAATCATTGCTTCTAAGATCGCTGCGCATGCTGCAGATATAGCAAAAGGAGTAAGAGGAGCCAGAGAAATGGATGACCGGATGGCAGACGCAAGAAAAGCGCTGGATTGGGAAGCGCAGTGGGCATGTGCCTTTGACCCAGAGACAGCGAAGGCTATACGGGATGACAGAAGCCCCGAACATGATGATACTTGTTCCATGTGCGGAAAGTTCTGTGCAGTTCGCAGTATGAACAAAGCCTTGGCAGGAGAGCATATTGATATTCTATAGATAACAAAGATTTATAGCCGAAGCAGCCACCCATAGGCGGGTGGCTGTGTCTATCAAGCTTCTTTTCATGCTTTATCAGCAATTTTCTTGACTGCTTGAAGTTTTGCCCATTGTTCTTCAGCGGTCAGTTTCATAAATGTAATGGATCATTTCCAATAAAGATATTTTGCAATTGGTTTATAGCCGCTGGAAAAAGCCCAAAAATCTTGATTTATAGATACAAAAAGAGTATACTAAATACATAAATAAGAAAATTCTTCGGGGTCGGGTGTAAGTCCCAACCGGCGGTAAAGTCCGCGACCTGCCTTATGTAGGCAGCTGAATCGGTGACATGGTGAGAAGCTGTGAATTCCGATACCGACAGTAAAGTCTGGATGAGAGAAGAAATTGTGTCATAGAAATAGCAACGGGACCTCGAACAATGATTCGAGGCTTTTTTTATTAAGATATGCCTGCATAAAAGCTCCGGACAGATGTTTGAGAATATGTGACTGAGAAAATGACAGAATTGCCAGGAAGATGTTTTCTTTTCTATCGGATCAAACAATCCGAAAACATAAAAAGAAAAGGAGAGAAATGAAATGAGTTCAGAGACAAATGTAGCGGAAAAACAAATGCACAAAACAGGTGTGAAGATGGTGGTTCAAGTAGGGATGTTGGCAGCCTTGGCATTGATTTTGATGTTTTTCGAGATCCCTCTTCCCTTTGCGCCGGCTTTTTATGAAATAGACTTCAGTGAGGTTCCGGTCTTAATCGGGTGTTTTACAATGGGGCCTATGGCGGGGGCAGCAGTCGAACTCGTAAAAATCTTACTTGCCTTAGTATTGAAAGGAACGACTACGGCAGGAGTTGGTGAACTGGCCAATTTTATCATCGGGTGTTCTTTCTGTGTGCCGGCAGGACTGATCTATAAGAAAAACCGCACCAGAAAAAGTGCATTGATCGGAATGGGAACAGGGACTATTTTGATGACTGTGATCGGATGTGTGATTAATGCGTTTGTGCTTCTTCCAGTATATTCAGCGGCCTTCGGGATGCCTTTGGAAGCGCTGGTGGATATGGGAACAGCGGTCAACAGCCATATTACTAATCTTACGACTTTTGTCATGCTGGCTGTGGCACCGTTTAATTTATTGAAGGGCATATTGGTGTCTGTGATCGTATTTTTGATCTATAAAAAAATCAGTCCTATATTTAAGATGCATTAAAATAGATTTTTAACAGGCAGAATTAAATACATAGGCAACCGGATTCGGGATTTTGCAGGAAGTTGGGAGCTCTAAGGCGGAAACATGTAAAATTTAAGTAAATAAAATAGAGAAAGCGTTAAATGAGTCGAACTGTGTAGAAATAAAAAAGTTGACAGAATAGATTTTTTATATTAGAATAACGTCTGTAACATTTTTGTAATATCTGTAATATATATGAAAAGATATTGCAATAAATCGGAGGTAGGAGTATGAAACAATATAAAAAATTTATTGCTATGCTGTCGGCTGTCACTATATGCACAGCGGCGGTTCCGGGGGTTGACAGTATAGCGGCGCAGCCAGAAGAGGCTGCTGTATCTGCTATGATCTTGAACCAGAGGAACGGGGAGTGGACTCTGGAGAGGATTTTAAAAGAAATACCGAGTGCCGCTATAAAAGATGCAAAGGGAATGGCGGAAAAAGCGAAAACATCTTATACCATAAAGAAAAAAGAGGAAGAAAAAAAGGAGCAGGAAGAAGCACAGAAGAAAGCGGAGGAAGAACGGCTTGCCCAGGAGGCGGCGCAGGCAGCGGAAGAGGCCAGACAACAGGAGGCGGCGCAGGCAGCGATACAGGCACAGGAAGCGGAGGATTCTGCGTCCTGGAGTCAGGAGGGTGTAAAGGTATCCTGGGATGAGCAGAGCCTTCTGGCAGCATTGATATACTGTGAGGCAGGCAATCAGCCCTATGAGGGGCAAGTGGCTGTAGGCGCAGTCGTCATGAACCGTGTGAGAAGCGGAGCGTATCCCAATACAATAGCAGAAGTCATTTATCAGCCTGGACAGTTTGGACCGGCTATGACAGGATGGTTGGATTCGGTGCTTTCAAGCGGAGGATATACAGATACCGCCATGCAGGCGGCAGCAGATGCACTGGCAGGCAGCAATCCGATCGGAGACTGCATGTCTTTTGGCAATGGAAACTGGGGGATCCAGATAGGAGATCATTATTTCCATTAGGAGTAAACATACAGTTATCGCGTTTACGTTCTTCCGCACTTAAGTTTATATTCAAAACGTAAAAAATCGACTTCACGCTGCTGCGTATTTTCGCCGAAAGGCAAAAACACTTCTGTTTGAAAGTCGGCAGCAGCGTGAAGTCGTCTTTTTTTGAAATTTCATTGAGGAATCTGCCTTCTGATAGTGGAGTGAAACTTGTGCTTGGAAGAGACGGTGGTTCTTTGCGTATCTTCTATAATAGATTTCACTCTTTCTCTAAAAGGCAGTTCGTCAGTTAAGTTTATAATTTCAGTTTGGAAAGCGCATCTGCAAAGGCGTTGTTGATAGGGGCTTCAGCCTCTTTTTTTTGTTTTTTTAAATAGGCGTTTACATCTTTTTTTGTAGCGCTTTTTCCTTCCTTTTTCTTCCGGTCCTGGAAGGAACTTAGTTTTTCTTTATATCCGCAGGAGCAAACAAAACGCTGTCCATCCGCTTTGCCGACCAGCTCCATTTTTTTGTGACACATGGGGCAGCGGGCGTTGGTCAGTCGGGAGATTGTCTCGCGGTGTCCGCATGTTCTGTCCTGACAGACGAGCATGCGTCCATGTTTTCCATTGACCAGCAGCATATATTTCCCACATTTTGGACACTTGGTCCGTGTCAGGTTGTCATGCCTGAAGGTACCGGAAGCTGTCCGGATATCCTGTATAAGAGTCTGCGTATATCCCTCGATCTCGTGCATGAAATGTCGGTCCGATTCTTTGCCTTTTGCGATGGACTGCAGACGCAGTTCCCATTGAGCGGTAAGTTCCGGGCTTTTTAGATCCTCCGGCACAAGGGCAAGCAATTGTTTTCCTTTGGAGGTAATATGCAGTTCATGTCCCTTCTTTTCCATAAGAAAGCTGCTCAATAATTTCTCAATGATATCTGCCCGTGTAGCCACGGTTCCGAGGCCTCCTGTTTCTCCAAGTGTGCGTACAAGAGTTTTATCCTTTCGTGCCATGTATTTGGTTGGATTTTCCATAGCGGAGATGAGAGTGCCCTCTGTGAAATAGGCGGGCGGTTTTGTTTTCCCCTCCGTTATGGCAAGAGAAGAAATGAGAATCGATTCTCCCTTCTGGACGGCAGGAAATGTCTGGATAGAAGAAAGAGCGTCTTCACTGTCCTCTTCTATTCCCGGTATGTCTGCATCGTATGCTTCCCGCCAGCCGGCAGTCAGGAGTCGCTGTCCCTTGGCGGTAAAGACAGCTGGATCCTTAGAGCCTTGTATGGAGACACAGCCTTGGAGAGAAGTTTCTTCATACTCACAGGCAGGAGATAAAACGGCGAGAAAACGCCGTACGACTAAATCGTAGATTTTTCTTTCTTCATTTGTCATATGTTCTAACTGTACAAACTGTTCAGTTGGAATGATCGCATGGTGGTCGGAGACTTTGCTGTTGTCTACAAAAGATTTATTTGGTTTTATCTTCTGAAAGGAAAGCTTGCCCGCCAGTCGTCTATAAGGTCCTACGGCACATGCCTGAAGACGTTCTTTCAGCGTATCTGTCATGTCGCTTGTCAGATAACGGGAATCTGTCCTTGGATACGTCAATACCTTGTGATTTTCGTAAAGTCTCTGCATGATATTGAGCGTTTCCTTTGCAGAAAAACCAAATTTGGCATTTGCTTCCTGTTGTAGTGCGGTTAGGTCATAAAGTGCGGGGGAAAAAGACTTTTTTGCCTTTTTATGAACATCTGTGACAGTCAATCTATCTGCCGCATGCTGACAAAGCTTTTGTATATGCTCCTTATTGGGCGTACGGTTCGTGTTTGTATGGCTGTTTATCCAAGTAAAGGTAATGCCGTTTGCTATAGCCTTCATGCCATAGTATGGCTGGGGAGTGAAGTTTTTAATCTCCTCTTCACGTGCAGCGATCATGGCAAGCGTTGGTGTCTGTACACGTCCGCAGGAAAGCTGTGCGTTATATTTACAGGTCAGGGCTCGAGTCGCATTGATGCCTACGATCCAGTCGGACTGTGCTCTTGCCACGGCAGCTTTATAAAGCGGTTCGTAAACTTTTCCCGGTTTTAAGTGTGCAAATCCATCCCGGATCGCTTTATCAGTGACAGAAGAAATCCAGAGCCGCTGTACAGGCTTTTTGGTGCCGGATTTTTCCAAGATCCAGCGGGCGACCAGTTCCCCTTCACGGCCGGCATCTGTGGCAATGATGATACTGTTTACGTCTTTTCGATACAACTGTTCTTTTACAGCGCGATATTGCCGGGATGTCTGTTTTATGACGGTCAGTTTCCAGTCTTTTGGCAGTATAGGTAAAGTATCTATATCCCATGTTTTATATTGCGTGCCATATTCTTCCGGATCTGCCAAAGTGACGAGATGTCCGAGCGCCCAGGTGACGATATATTTTTCTCCTTCCAGAAAGGTATCGGTTTTCTTTTTACAGTTAAGGACACGGGCAATATCCCGTGCCACAGATGGTTTTTCAGCAATGACCAGTTGTTTCATGATAAGGACTCCTTTTGTTGACAAAGTTTTAAACACTATGGAAGCCTTTCCCTATGATCTCACTTGTATTAGAGATCAGGATAAAAGCTTCCGGCTGTGTCTCTTTGATATAATTACGCAGGCGGACGGCCTGGGGGCGGTTTAATGCCGTAAGGACAATGTATTTGTCTTTCCCGGAGAAGGCGCCCTGCGCATGACATATCGTCGCGCTCCTATGTAAAGTCTGGACGATGAATTTACAGACAGACTGTGGATGGTCACATATGACATTGCAGTATTTGGACAAGTTAAAACTCTCAATAAAAGTATCGATCATAAAGGAGCGGATAGCAAGTCCTAGGAAGGAATAAAGTCCTGTTTCAATATCAAACATAAAACAGCCGGCTACGGTAATGAGTATGTCCGTGACAAGTAAAGCTTTCCCAATATCAAAACTGGAATATTTCTTAAGGATCATGGCGATAATATCGGTGCCGCCGCTGGAGGATCCAATATTAAAAAGAATAGCTGAACCAAGTGCTGGAAGGGCAATAGCAAAGCACAGTTCCAGCATGGGCTGATCGGTAAGCGGACCGCTCATAGGACAGATACGTTCCAGAACGGAGAGCGAAAAGGATAGAAGAATACTGCAGTAAGCGGTTTTTGCAGCAAATTTTTTCCCGAGAATAAGGAACCCTATGATAAGTAAAATCATATTCATGACAAAGGTAAAATCACTGGCGGACATAATGCCGGTATGGGCAACTAAAACAGCCAGTCCGGTAATCCCTCCAAAAGTAAAATTGTTTGTAAATT
Source organism: Mediterraneibacter sp. ICN-202921 (assembly GCF_037890075.1). Taxonomy (NCBI): domain Bacteria; kingdom Bacillati; phylum Bacillota; class Clostridia; order Lachnospirales; family Lachnospiraceae; genus Mediterraneibacter; species Mediterraneibacter sp. ICN-202921. The sequence continues at coordinate 23,617 of NZ_JBBKBE010000005.1, forward strand.
TGAAAAAATAGGTTCCTACAGCCATGATCAGCGTACTTGCTGTGAGCAGCAGAAAATGGCGGACTTTTTCTTTCATCTGCAGAGCCTCCTCATTCGCGGTAATCGACTTTCTAAACGAATTGTAACGTGTCGAATATGAAAAGTCAACGCATTAAGAGTCGGTTATCGGGAAATACTATTTTTCCGTAAGGAGGACGAAATCTATGTATCGCTATTTACCGATTCGAGATATTTACGCGAGAGAAATCACAGATTCCAGAGGTAACCCTGCTTTTGAGGCAGAAGTTCTGGCAGGAGAGGATATTGTAGGCAGGGCATCTGTGTCGGCAGGAATTCTTGCAGAAGGTTATGAAGCCGCAAGATCAAGAGACTGGAAAAATGGAAATATGGAAAGAACTATGGAACAGGCGGTAGAATATGTCAATGCTGAGTTAGCGCAGGCTATACTGGGGCTGAATGTATTTGACCAGGCGGAACTGGACAAAGTGTTGTCAAAGTCAGCATGTAACTTTGACAAAAGAAATCTGAGAGTGAATACGATCTTAGGAATCTCGATGGCAGCGGCACGTACGGCGGCGACAGCGCTTAAACTTCCGCTTTACAGGTATCTGGGAGGAATGAGGACAAAGAGAATGCCAATCCCTATGTTCAGCATTTTAGACGGCGGCATATATGCAGAGAATACATTCGATATACAAGAAGTTCTGCTCATACCTGGAAAAACAAAGAATTACAGAGAAGGTTTTTGTATCTGTACAAAAGTTTATCAGAGTCTAAAAGAAATTTTGAAAGAAAAAACAGATGTCGTGCGTACAGGTGCTGCGGGAGGATTTGCCCCAGATCTGACAGATGTGAAGGAAGCGCTGGAATTAACAGAAGAAGCAGTAAAAAGAGCGGGCTGCCAGATGAAACAGGATATTTCCATTGTTCTTCATACAGCGGCTTCCAGGCTGTATAATGCAGACAGAAAAGTATACGATTTTCCGGGAGAGAGTAAGAGAAAGGGGCAGAAGATCATAAGGAGTACAGAAGAATGGCTTTCTTATTATGAAGAATTGGCAGAACGTTTTCCGATAGATCTGATAGAAGAACCATTGGGGAACAATGACAGGGAAGGATGGGAGAAGATAGAAGAACGTCTGGGCGGAAAAGTACAGCTGGCAGCAGATGTTCCGTGCACAGAGGATATACAGAACTCTGCTAAGGAAGGGCAAGTAAAAACAGTCGATACAGTTGTGCTGAACCTTGCGCAGATGGGGACCCTCAGCGAAGCGTTGGACGTATCGGAGAGTGCAAGAAAGGCAGGGAAGCAGACCATACTTTCCTGTCGCTGCGGAGGGACAGAGGATACAATGCTTGCAGACGCTGCCGTGGCATTTCGGACAGATTATATTAAAGTAGGAGCACCTTGGGGAACAGAGCGGACAGCACAATATAACCAGCTTCTTAGGATAGAAGAAGATATGGGCTTTTAAACGTTTGACAGACCTGCTGGGGTATGTTACGCTTTGTTTACAGGTGTATACGTATTTTCGTGCAGTCAGTGCTGCCTGCTGTTTAAGCGTGAGCGGACTGTCTAGGAAAAGGCGGCTGTCGTGCGGACAGGAGAATATCGGCATACAAAGAGACAGATTCTTGCTGTATGCCGATTTGTGTACAGGATAAAGAAAAAGGGTGGGAGAGAAGAAATGCAATATGAAAAGTTATCCATAAGAGCGCTTTACTGTATGTATGTGGCGGGGATACTCGTATGTGCGGTTTCGCTTGCAGTCATAGGCGCGGTAAATTATTTTTGGATATTTCCGGAGAATATCGGTGTTGGAAAGGTCATATCCGTGATCCTCATAGTATTGCTGCTGCTGGATACGCTTATCAGTCCTTATTTTCGTTATCACAGATACCGCTACAGTATCAATGAAGAATGTATCGATATACGGGAAGGCTATCTGTTCGTCAAAAGAAATATTGTTCCGATCGAGCGTTTACATAAGCTGAAAACAGCAAAGGGACCTATCGATCAGCTTTTTAAAGTGGAAAAGGTGGTCGTTACTACAGGTGGAGGTGATGTTACGATTTCTTTCCTGGAAGAAAAACGGGCGGAACAGATCGCAGAATCTCTGCGCAGGCGTATCAATGAGATCGCGGCAGAACAAAAGGAGAAAGACAGAAGTGATGAAGAAAGAGAAGGAGAGGTTTAGAAATCACATATCGATCGTTCTGGAGCAGTTTGGCAGCTTTTTTTATATTGTTTTGATTATGGTGGTCAGTGGCCTTGCGCAGAACCTGGAACGGCTCAAAAGCGAAGATTTTCAATTTTTGTTTACAGACAGAGCGTTTATAGGGGCGCTTGTCTGCCTGTTTGTTATACTCTTACTCATAGGAAGAAATCTGTTTGTGTGGGCAAAAACATACATATCCGTTCAGGATCAGGCGATTGTTATTGAATGTAACACACTCAATAAAAGAAAGCATACGATCGGGATCAAAAATATATCTAACATCAATACAGAACAGAACTTGTTTGAAATGCTGATCGGGACATATAAAGTAAAATTGGATACGAACAGTTTGTCGACAGCAGATAAAACGGATGTGAAGATCGTGCTGAAAAAGAAAGAAGCACTTCGATTTTGTGAGCAGATCACACAAATGCTCCTGCAATATCAGAATCCGGACATGGAAGAAGCGACGGTACAAGAACAAGGGAAAAAAGAAGAGATTTTGTATGATATTACGACAGATCTTGCCGGCCTGTGTGTGCATGGACTGTTTTCCATCAGTATTTTGTCGCTCTTTCTTACAATAGCTGGCGCAGTAGGCGCAGTGGCAGTGATCATCGGGATCATCCGGGAACCGGGCGGTGTGCAGACGATCCTGGGAGCGTTCGCAAGTATACTGATCGCCGCGTCTGTATTTTTTTCTGCTTTTTGGGATACGATAAAGGGTTTTATACAGTATTATGATTTCCGGGCAAAGAGGCAAAATGATAAGATCTATCTTTGCTATGGTCTTTTAAAAAAAGTAAGCTATACGATCCCGGTCGATAAGATCCAGGCGCTCAAGATACACCAGACAATGCTGGCAAGAATAGCAGGGCGATACATGGTGGAAGTCGTCAATGTAGGGATGAATGACGAGGCGGGACAGAAAGCTTTTCTTGTCCTGTACAGCACAAAAGAACAGCTGAAAGACAAAATACATTACCTTCTTCCAGAGTTTAGGGATGCGGTGGATCTGGAAATCAAAAGACAGCCGAGGACAGTCTGGGCGGCATGGCTGTTTCCTTTCAGTATTTTTATCGTATGTACAGCCGCAGTGTGTATGACGTGTATAGCGTACCGGCCTGCATATGCTCTCTGGCTTTTAGGAGCGGAGGCAGGAATCCTTGTCACAGCAGTACTCTGCATGTTTTTAAAGTATAGAACTGCCGGAATAGGAATGGACAGTATGTTTCTGAAAATATGCGGAGGATACGCAGGACGGCATTATCTCTTGCTGCGGTATAACAGGATCCAGTACCTGGAGACGTCGCAGAATTTCCTGGCAAGAATATGTGGGATTGAAAAAGGCGAGCTGAAACTGCTTGCATCTGCTGCGGAAGCTTCACAAGCGCTGCCATATTTTCATTCGGAGCATACAGAGCAGATCAGGAAGAGACTGCTGTCCGACTAAAGGGATAAAAAGGAAAAATAGAAAATAGGATTTTTATTTACCCAAGCCGGTATATATGTTAGAATAAAGCAGTTAAAAATCATATAGTTAGGAAGGTACGAATGTGAAGAATATACGAAAAGTGTGTATGATTACTTGTATGGCCAGCATGATCTCCTTTTTTTGCAGTTCCTTTGGCAGTTATGCAATGGATGCCGCGGGGACAGACAGAGTGGGACAGGTGACAGAATATATAGATGAAGACGGAGCGAAAAAAACCATTTACTGGGCAGATCATATTACGCCTCCGAAGATGGGCGGCGGCGACAGTGAATTTCAAAAACATGAATATGAGCAGGGCGGTACTAGATATGTAGAATATATAGCTCCCTATACGGCCGGAAATGGGTGGTATGATGTAAATAAGACGCCGGATCAGATCCAGGATGCCAATCTGTGTTTTTCTGCTGCCGCTTCTAACACGCTTCACTGGTGGCTCGACCAGAATTCAGCGTATATAGACAGGTATCTGGCAGCATATCCGGAAGCGCCGAAGGCAGAGGAGATACGAGAACTGAAAGGGCAGACTCCGGGACAGCATGACAGTAAGATATATGCGCGGTTTGTAGAACAGTTTGCAAACAGGACAACAGGAAACTGGCCGGATATCCTGCAGGATCAGTTTATCAACGGATACCCGCCGAAAGAAAACGGCGGTACAAATGATCCGGGGTATGACGGGCAAAAACTTGTGGAAACAGGACCGGACAAGAGGGGCGGATTTTTCTATCCTGTATTCGGACCGGATATTTTGACGCAGCGCCGTTTCTACGATTTTACAGGAAATTATCAGAGTATCTCTGCAGATATGAAGCAGTTTTTCGAGCAGGGGCAGATCGTTACCCTGACATATAAATTATGGGAAAGCGCCCATGTTGTTACAGTATGGGGCGCAGAATATGATTCTGCCGGCAATCTCAGCGGCGTATATTTTTCAGACTCAGACGATATGGATGACTATGGCATGCATCGTTACCGTGTGGTGAATAAGAAGGGGCAGGCATATGTGACGACCGATACGTCGGATGACGGGGGCGGAAGTCCGATCACCTGTCTTACAACTCTTTCGACAGGAAACGGGTATTGGGAGAATATATTAAAACCATCCCCAACAGAACTCAAACTTGTATGGGGAGATACGCAGTTTGTCTATAACGGTACTTCGCAGACACCGACGATTACTGCAGAGAATATCGCTGCCGCAGATGATGCACAGCTTTCGGTAGAGGGAGAAGGCATAGAAGTGGGAACATATTCCGCCAGCGCAATGTTAAGTGGAAATGATGCCGGGAAATACAGTCTGCCGGCTCAAGATGCTCAGGTATCTTTTATGATCACACAGTCAGGGACTGTATTTGAGGGAGGCGTGAAGGCCTATCTTGGTACAGAGGAAACAACGGATGTACAGTATGGAGATAGGATCACGATAAAAGTATCTCCAAGAGCGACGGGAAATGCACCGGATTCATCAGAGCCGCCGAGAGTTTCGGTAAAACCGACCAATGGACAGGTAACATTTTTCGCAGGCGGTCAAAAGCTGAACGAGGCGGTAAATACAGATGAAAATGGCGTATATACGCTGACGTATGATACGAAAAAAGGCGCGCTTAAAGTAGGTGCCAATCAGCTGACAGTAAAATTTCATGATGACAAAAATATGGCAGATCACGAGGAAAAACTTACGATCTTTGTGAAAGCGGCAGAGCATATTCCAGGCGGAGAAGAACCACCTGCGCAGGAAGGAAATGGGGAAAAGGCGCCTGTATATGGAGAAAACGGGGGAAAGGCAGATCGTGCAGATAGGGCTGTAAAAACAGGCGATGATACGTCTGGTCTTATATGGATGTTTATATCCGCAGGGGCGGCGGCTGTTGTATATGGCCTGTATATGCAAAATAGAAAAAAGGCATAGGCAGCTGCATACTCTACTGAAAAGATGGTTGCAAATTATGGATAACTGTGATAAACTAATTTTGGTTTATCCACAGGAGGTGTAAGGATGGATATATTAAAAATTATTTTGACGATAATATTTGTTATAGATTGTATTGCATTATCAGCAATTATTCTTTTGCAGGAAGGGAAATCAGCTGGCTTGGGAACGATCAGCGGAGCTGCAGATTCGTATTGGGGCCAGAATAAAGGACGCTCTATGGAAGGTGCGCTTGTAAAGTCTACGAAGTTTCTTGCGGTGTTGTTTTTGGTGCTGGCTTTAGTTTTGAACCTGGGAGTATTTAACTAAGAAGATGAAATGACAAAACACTCTATACGGATGCTATAGGGTGTTTTTTCTATATGTATTACGGAAAGGTGGATATATGGAGCAGACATTTGAAAAGCGCAAGAAGGTGATCTACAGTTTTATCTGTGACGATCTTTATGTGCCTATGAAGATAAAAGAGATGGCTGTTATCCTGCAGGTTCCGAAAGAACAGCGGCAGGAATTAAAAGAGGTGCTGGACGCCTTGGTGGAGGAAGGAAAGATCTCTGTCTCTAAAAAAGGAAAATATACAAAGGGAGGGGCAAAGCGTCTGACCGGTATATTTCAGGCAAATGCCAGAGGTTTTGGCTTTGTGATACAGGAGAATGATACAGAAGATATTTTTATTTCCGAAGAAAATACAGGAGGGGCTTTCCAGGGAGACGAGGTGGAGTGTATCATTTTGAAATCTCCGGAAGGACGCCGCAGAGAAGGGAAGATTGTAAAGATACTTTCTCATGGAACGGTGAAGATCGTAGGATTATATGAGAAGAGCAAAAATTTTGGTTTTGTGCGCCCGGACGATCAACGTGTCATGACAGATATTTATATTCCGGCGGGGAAAGAGATGGGCGCCATGACAGGGCATAAGGTCGTTGTGGAAATGATTTCCTATGGCGGAGAGAATCTGAAGCCGGAAGGAAAGATCGTGGAGATCCTCGGGCACGTCAATGATCCAGGGACGGATATTATGTCTATTGTAAAGGGGTATGACCTTCCTGTGGAATTTCCTGAGAAAGTTTTAAACCAGGCGGTGCGGGTCGGCAAGGAGGTAAGTGAGGCAGACATAGAGGGAAGGCTGGATCTGCGCAGCTGGCAGATGGTGACGATCGACGGAGAGGATGCAAAGGATTTAGATGACGCGGTATCTTTGACATGCGAAGGCGAATACTACCATCTGGGAGTCCATATAGCAGATGTCTCGAATTATGTTCAAGAGAAAAGCGCTCTGGACAGAGAGGCTTTAAAACGGGGGACGAGCGTATATCTGGCAGATAGGGTGATCCCCATGCTGCCACATAAGCTCTCCAATGGTATCTGCTCCCTAAATGCAGGGGAAGATCGTCTTGCTTTGTCCTGTCTTATGACGATCGATCAAAAAGGAGAAGTGGTGGACCATCAGATTGCGGAAACGGTCATCCGTGTGGATGAGAGGATGACTTATACGGCGGTGGCAGCGATACTGGATGATAAGGCGGATATATCAGAAAAAATGCAGTATACGGAAAGATATGCTGACTTGGTTCCTTTATTTCAGCGGATGGCGCAGCTCTCGGCGATTTTGAGAAAACGACGTCATAAGAGAGGTTCCATTGATTTTGATTTTCCAGAGACAAAAATCGTCCTGGATCAAAACGGAGTTCCACAGGATATCCAGCCATATGAACGTAATGTGGCGACAAAGATCATCGAAGATTTTATGCTCCTTGCCAATGAGACGGTGGCGGAGGAATATTTCTGGAGAGAACAGCCCTTCCTCTACAGGACTCACGAAGCGCCGGATGAAGAGAAGATAAAAAGGTTAAGCACTTTTATCAATAATTTTGGCTATCATATCCATATGGGCAATGAAGTGCATGCAAAAGAAATACAAAAGCTTCTCGGAAAAATCGAAGGAACACCGGAGGAGGCGCTCATTAGCAGGCTTGCGCTGCGTTCTATGAAACGGGCGAAATATACGCCGGAAAATACGGGACATTTTGGGTTGGCGGCCAAGTATTATACACATTTTACCTCCCCTATCCGCAGGTATCCGGATCTGCAGATACACCGGATCATAAAGGAAAATATCCGGGGCAGGATGACACCGGAAAGAATGGAACACTATGAGAAGCTCCTGCCGCAGGTATCTATGCAGGCAAGCGAACGGGAGAGGCGTGCCGAAGAAGCAGAACGGGAGACAGTGAAGCTGAAAAAAGTGGAATATATGAAACGGCATATCGGCGAAGAATATGAAGGGGTGATCTCCGGCATTACAAAATGGGGCGCTTATGTAGAACTTTCGAATACAGTGGAAGGACTTGTGCACGTGGTGAATATGCAGGACGATCACTATGAATACAGAGAAGAGCAGTACGATCTGATCGGAACACACACGCGGCATGTGTACAAATTAGGGCAGACGGTACGGGTACGGGTTATTGGCGCTGATAAACTACAGCGGACCGTGGACTTTGTATTTGTCGGCGAAGAACAAAAATACGATGATGGAAATGAGGAAGAGTGATGGCAAAGACAGAAGGCAGATTGATCGCCAACAATAAGAAAGCATATCATGAGTATTTTATTTTAGAAAAATATGAGGCGGGGATCGTCCTGCATGGGACAGAGGTAAAATCCCTGCGCATGGGAAAGTGCAGCATCAAGGAGGCGTTTATCCGGATCGAAGAAGGCGAAATGTATATCTATGGTATGCACATCAGTCCTTATGAGAAAGGAAATATCTTTAATAAAGATCCGCTGCGTGTCAGAAAACTTCTGCTGCACAGAAAAGAAATCGACAAAATCTATGGGAAAATGAGAGAAAAGGGGATTACGGTCGTTCCCCTTAGAGTGTACTTCTCTGATAGTCTGGTCAAGGTAGAGATTGGTCTTGCAAAAGGGAAAAAACTCTATGACAAAAGAGACGATATTGCAAAGAAAGATCAGAGAAGAGAAGCACAGAGAGAATTTAAGAAAGGGTTGTCTGGAGGTTTTTGAGGCAAAAGCGCTGCCGGGATGCCTGGAGAAGTAAGACTGCTCTTTTCAGCAGTCTTTTGCCAGTTCCTTTTTGACGGCTTCTATGTCGCCGGTAAATACGAGTCCGTCCATACCGAGTTTTCTGCCGGCCTGGATATTTACGGCGGTATCATCGATAAAGAAGCAGTCTTCCGGTTTTAGATGAAAAGTCTGAAATAGATAATGGTAGATAGAAGGAGCGGGCTTTGCCATCTTAAGAGGGCCGGAAAATACGAGTCCATCGAACAGCTGTAAGATCTCAAAGGTATCCGGCGCTTCCTGGGCAAACTTAGTGGGAGCATTGGAAAGAAGATAGATACCCACATTTTGGTCTTTGAGTTCCCGGATAAAATTCCATGTGTCAGGGAGCGGGCGGATATATTGCACCCAGTCTGCAAAAAAGGCGCGCCCGGTTTCTTTGAGTCTGTCCGGGAGAAGATCTATGCAAAAACGGGCGTTTTCTTCATAGTCTATTGTGCCTGCGTCCAGAGCACCCCAATTTTTGAAAATAACACAAGAGAGCAGATCGAAATCTTCTGCAGATCTGCAGAATGGTTTCAGGATAGAAGCAGTCTGAAAAGTTCCGATCACATTTCCAAAATCAAAGATGATATTTTTATAGCGCATAGGTACCTCCTTTATATACTCATGTGGCACTTATGGAGGCGCATCCGCCTGCAAGATATGTGCTGTGGGAGCCGGATGAGTATACGTTTATTTTATTATATCGAAGAACAGGCAAAGATACAAATTAAAATGGGAAGGCTTTCGTTTGTCGAAAGTCCTTCCCATTATGATATATGTCTGGAAATTTATGCGGTATATTTCTCCAATGTCTGACGCACCGCGCCCGTTGCGCGTGTCATTTCTTTAAAATATTTGCAGACCAGTCCTGCCATATCGACAGCATACAGATCGACACCGAAGATTTTTGCATTTTCCAATACAGGCTTCAATACTGTTTCTGCGTCAAAATCACTTCCCAATTTGATATCTGCAACATATGGGCAGACAGTATCCAGAAGTGGATCCGGACTCAGATCGAAAGCTTCTCCGTTGTCGTTTACTGCCATGAGATAGCGCAGCCATCCGGCAAATACGAGCGGGATCAATTTCAGATCTGCGGTATCAAGTTCTGGTGATGCAGCGTATGCTTTGATCGTTTCGCCGAAGCGGATCGCAAGTTTTTGTGAGGTATCTGTAGCGATACGCTGTGGGGTATCCGGCATGAATGGATTGGGAACACGGACATTGAGTACGGTATCGATGAAGTCTTTTGGATCCAGGATACCTGGGTTTACAACAACAGGCAGTCCCTCTTTATAGCCGATTCCTTCTACCAGTTTCTTTAAAGTTTCGTCTTTCATTTCTTTAGAGATCAAGTCATATCCCAGCAGACATCCAAATACGGCGAGTGCGGTATGGAGCGGATTTAAGCAGGTGCAGACTTTCATCTTTTCCACCTTGTCGACTGTCTCACGTGCAGTGAACATAAGCCCGCCTTTTTCCAGCGCAGGTCTGCCATTTGGGAAAGCATCCTCAATGACGAGATATTCACATTCTTCCGCATTGACAAAAGGAGCAATGTACGTATTTTTCCCGGTAATAACAGGGTCTAATTCTTCCACACCGTCCTTTTGGAGAATGGCTTCTACAGAAGGATCCGGGCGTGGTGTGATCTTGTCGATCATAGACCAAGGGAAGGATACTTTCTGTGGATTTTTGATATACTCTGCAAAAGCAGCGTCAACAAGCTTGTTTTCTACCCATTTGTCTGCAAATGTGCTTACTGCGTCATATAATTTTGTGCCATTGTGGGAACAGTTATCCATACTTACCATAGCGATCGGCTTCTGGCCTGCCAGAAAACGAGCGTAAAGGAGAGAAGTTACTTTTCCGATATAGCTTGCTGGTTTTTCGGGACCATTTTCCATGTCTGCTTTTACATCTGGCAAAATAACGCCCTTGCCGTTTACGAGGCTATATCCCTTTTCTGTGATGGTAAAACTTGCCATCTGGAGGGAATCTGTCTCAAAAATCTCCTTGAGGCGTGCAAAGGAAACGGTATTGTCAGAGTCAAGAGCAAGGGACTCTACGACACTTCCGACAACGGTTTTTTCTACATTGCCGTCTGCTTTTAAGGTGACGAGGATACTGTAACTGTCATGCGGAAGGTTCATTTTTTCGATGATCTCATAGTCATATCCTTCTGCTACGATCAGACCGGTATCGAGAATACCTTCATTTAAGAGATTCTGTACGACATTTGCCTGGAAAGCACGGAAGATATTGCCGGCGCCGAAGTGGATCCAGCGAGGGCTTTTCTTTGTATTTTCTGTGACAGCTGCTCTGTCAAATTTGGGAAGGGCATAGCCCTTTTCTTCCCATTCTTTGTGGTTTGCAAGACCTGCTTCATTTAATCTCATGATTATCTTGCTCCTTTCTGGATCGCTTCCCAGAGTCCGTTTAAATACGTAGCTCCAAGCGCTCTGTCATAGAGACCATAACCTGGCATTGCAACTTCTCCCCAGATCATACGGCCGTGATCCGGACGAACCGGGCCGTCAAAACCAATTTCATAGAGAGCTTTCATGATCTCGTACATATCAAAGGTTCCGTCTGTAGAGAGATGTGCGGCTTCTTCAAAATCAGTCGGAGAGTTGAATTTTAAGTTTCTTACATGTGCAAAGTGAATCCTTCCTTTTAAGGAGCGGATCATATCCGGCAGATCATTTTCCAGATTTGTGCCGTAAGAACCGGAGCAGAAGGTCACACCATTGTGCGGGTTATCCACCATCTTCATCATGCGCAGGATATTGGCTTTGTTGATGATGATACGTGGGAGTCCGAATACGCTCCATGCAGGATCGTCCGGATGGATCGCCATGTTGATATCGTATTTGTCACAAGTCGGCATAATGCGTTCCAGGAAGTATTTCAGATTTTCAAACAGCTTTTCATCATCAATATCTTTATACATTTCGAATAATTCTTTAATATGCGCCATACGTTCCGGTTCCCATCCTGGCATGACTGTTCCGTTTGTGTCAGCTGCGATGGAATGGAACATATCTTCCGGATCGATCGCATCTACTGCTTCCTGTGTATAGGCAAGTACAGTAGAACCATCCGGTCTTACGCGGGCAAGTTCAGTACGTGTCCAGTCAAATACAGGCATAAAGTTATAACATACTAGATGGATATCCTCTTGTGCCAGATTTTCTAATGTCTGGATATAATTATCAATGTATTTGTCTCTGTCAGCAGAGCCCACCTTGATCGCATCGTGTATATTTACACTCTCGATACCTGAAATGTGAAGGCCAGAAGCTTCTACTTCTGCTTTCAGTTCATGGATGCGCTCACGGCTCCATACTTCTCCTGGCGCTGTATCATATAGAGTTGTGATGACTCCAGTCACTCCAGGGATCTGGCGGATCTGCTGCAAGGTTACAGTATCAAATTTGCTTCCATACCATCTCAATGTCATTTCCATAGTAAAATACCATCCTTCCTTAGCCAATCTCAATAAAATTGGGGTTCATTTATTTCTATGTCTTTATTATATCCCATTTGCAGAAAAATCAAATTGATGAGATTGCGGGAGATATTGTAAAAGTTGCGGTATTACAATAAAGTATCAAAGAAATAGGGCGAGGCGGCGTCATAGAAAATGACAGGACTTGCTCCGGTCATCAGTATTGGCATATTATCTATACATTTTATTACAAGAAAAAATACATTCCATTTTGTCAGAACTACACCTGCTGGAAAAGATATGGGGGGGTATACTCTTGAGCGGTGTATCGCCATTCCTTACAGAAGCTGCTTCGGGGATTGTTATGTTTTTGTTTAATTTTATCTTACTGCGTATTTCAGGAAATGTAGGTGTTGCGGCTTTTGGTGTTATAACTGTCATATCGCTTGTGGTGATAGCAATGTATACAGGTTTGTCGCAGGGGATCCAACCGATTCTCAGCAGAAGTTATGGCAGCGGAAAGCAAAAGGATGTCAGCAGTATATTAAAATATGCCATGTTCACGATGCTGCTTTTATCAGCTGTGATCTACTTTATCATATTTTTTAAAGCAGCTGCTGTCACCTCTGTGTTTAACAGCGAGCAGGATAGGTTACTGGCAGATTTTGCCGTAAAAGGATTGAGGATTTATTTTACGGCCTGCCCGTTTATAGGGGTTAATATTGTATTGGCAACCTACTTTATTTCAACGGAAAAACCGATTCTTGCACAGAGTATTTCTGCGCTCAGAGGCTTTATCGTTTTGATCCCTATGGCATTTTTACTGTCAGCGATCGGGGGAATGACAGGTGTGTGGTGTGCCTATCCGATGACAGAACTGCTCGTCGCAGCAGCGGCGATCATGCTTTATAAAAATAGAAGGAGTCATTCAATATAAACGTAAGCTGCGAAAGTGTAAGTGAAAAACAAGTATCGGATCCTGTTTCTTTGGGTAATGTTTGCGAATATTTCGGATAAAAATCTTGGATATGCTCACGATTTGGTAATTGGATAAAACAGAATGATCTGTACAGCGCAGATCAGCAGACTGTGCTGCAGAAAAACACAGATACATTGAATTGATTTAGCTGGCAAAAGGGGCGTAGATTCATACGCCCCTTTTCTATTTATCTTCCTATGTCTTTTGTTAATTTGGTCAAGGTTTTTTAGGACTTAAAAGTAAAGACAGATTTTTATAAGGTGACTCCTTGTTTGAAGATCGCCATATCATGGAAACCGGCTTTCTCTGATTTTACTTGTTCACCGGAAGCGACAGAAACTACATAATCAAAAAATTTATCTCGTAGTTCAGGAAGTGTATCTCCTTCAACAAGAGTTCCACAGTTAAAATCAATCCAGTTGTTCTTTTTTTCGAAAAGTGTATTGTTTGTAGAAATCTTTATTGTCGGTACAGGAGAAGCAAAAGGAGTTCCTCTTCCAGTCGTGAACAGGACAATATGTGCGCCTGAGGCTGCCAGCGCGGTGGCTGCGACCAGATCGTTTCCTGGAGCACTTAACAGATTCAAGCCCTTGACTTTAACAGGCTCACCATAAGAAAGAACGCCTGTTACGGCAGCGGTACCTGATTTTTGCGTGCAGCCCATAGACTTGTCTTCCAATGTAGAAATCCCACCCTTTTTATTACCGGGAGATGGATTTTCGTAAATTGTCTGGTTATGCCGCTTGAAATATTCTTTGAAGTCGTTGATCAGATCCACGGTTTGTTCAAACAACTGTTCATCTGCACAACGATTCATCAGCTGGGTCTCGGCGCCAAACATCTCTGGAACCTCGGTCAGAATAGTAGTCCCTCCTTTAGAAATCAACAGGTCGGAAAAGGCACCGACTGTCGGATTGGCTGTAATACCGGACAGACCATCAGAGCCGCCGCATTTCATGCCGATGATCAACTCGCTGCAGCTGATCGGTTCGCGGTGAAAGCTGCCTGCGTATTCTGCAAGCTCGGATAAAAGTTTTAAGGCATCCTCGATCTCGTTATCGGACTCTTGACAGACGAGGAATTTTACACGATTTGGATCATATTCACCAATATATTCTTTTAATATGTCAATATTACTGTTTTCACAGCCAAGACCAAGGACAAGTACTCCGCCTGCATTAGGATGATTGATCAGATTGGCAAGAATCTGCCGGGTGTGTTCCTGGTCATCCCCCATCTGGGAGCATCCATACGGATGTGGAAAAGCGGCAACTGCTTCAACAGAACCCTGGATAAGATCCTGTGCTTTGCGTTCTATAGAGGTGGCAACATTATTTACACATCCTACAGTAGGGATGATCCAAAGTTCGTTGCGAACCCCGACTTTTCCATCAGCGCGGCGAAAACCCTGGAAGAAACGTTCTTCGGTAGGACGAATGTCTGTATCCTGTTTGTTATAAGTATATGTCAATAAATCTCCCAGTCCGGTGCGGATATTCTGGATATGGATCCAACTGCCCACAGCGATGTCTTCTTTGGCAAAACCGATCGGGTATCCATATTTGATGATCTGCTCATCTTTTTTGATGTTGGTGAGAGCAAATTTGTGACCTTGCGGGATGTCTTCTTTTAAGTTAAAAGAGAATGAATCGAAGTTTATAGGGGTTCCAGCTGACAAAGGAGTGAGCGCAACTGCAACACTATCCTTGAGATTGATTTGTAAATATGTTTTCATAACGGCTTCCTTTCGTATTATTTATAGCTGCATAATGTAAGTGCTTACATTTAAGCTACACCATTTTAAAACATACGTCAAGATAAAAACAAAGATGCGGGAAATAATACGAAAAAAATAGCAGAATAGATAAAAATATAAGAATGATTTTGGGAGATTTATATGAAAAAAGGCATTGTAAAGCAAGCGATTATTCTATATAATGAAAGAAAATGTAAGCGGTTTCTCAAATGAGAAAAGCGAAAATATCAATAAGAAGTTATGGCAAGAGCAAGGCGGAGGTACCAGTGAACATTTATGATATAGCAAAAATAGCAGGTGTTTCTATTGCAACGGTTTCCAGAGTGGTAAATGACAGCCCGAGAGTTAGTGAAAAGACAAAACACAGAGTAAGAGCGGTTATGGAAGAATATCATTATACTCCGAATGTGTTTGCGAGAGGACTGGGACTGAACTCTATGCAGACGATCGGGATCATATGTCCGGATGTGGCAGATTCCTATATGGCGTCAGCAGTAGCGTTTTTGGAGAGAAGACTTCGTGAATACGGTTATGACTGTATTTTATATGCCAGCAGTTATAAGCAGAAAAAGAAGGAACAGGCGATCGAATTAATATTAAAAAAAAGGATAGATGCCCTTGTCATGGTTGGGTCGATCTATGCCGGAGGTGAGGAGGAC
The DNA here is from genome assembly GCF_037890075.1 of Mediterraneibacter sp. ICN-202921. Lineage (NCBI taxonomy): Bacteria > Bacillati > Bacillota > Clostridia > Lachnospirales > Lachnospiraceae > Mediterraneibacter > Mediterraneibacter sp. ICN-202921. Next base: position 39,178 of record NZ_JBBKBE010000005.1, read on the forward strand.
GCCTCTGTCCAATATATCAGAAAGGCAGCAGAAAAGGTGCCGGTATTTTTGATTAACGGACAGTTAAAAGGGGAAAATATATATAGTGTATATAGTGAAGACTGCCAGGCGACTTTTGCTGCCGCCTCTCAGCTGATAGAAGCAGGCAGAAAGAAAATTTTGTTTCTTACAGATTCCCATTCTTACAGTGCTAAGAGAAAGATGGAAGGATATGAGACGGCGCTTAGGAGTCATGGACTGCCTGTGAGAGGAGAATTGAAATTATATGTGCAGAATCAGATACATTATGTGAGGGATATCCTTCTTTCCAGACGGGATCTGGAATTTGACAGTGTACTTGCTACGGATGACGGACTTGCAGTAGGCGCTGTGAAATATGCCCATGCAAAAAAAATGAAGATGCCGGAAGAACTTTCGGTCATCGGATACAATAATTCAGAGCTTTCAGTCTGTTGTGAACCAGAGTTGACGACTATAGATAATACCGGAGAGCGACTTTGTAATATTACGATCGATAATATGATGCGGCTTCTGTGCGGGCAGGAAGATATACCGGCAGAAGTTCCGGTTGCGTGTCATCTGGTGAAACGGTGTACAACAGACTTTTAGCAATTATAGAACTTATAAAAGAGGAGGAAATAAAAATGAACAAATTAGAAGAATTAGGATTTGAACTGCGTCACATTGGGATCAATTGTGCGGATGAAGGAGAGGCGTGCAAGGTAGCGGGCAGATTTGATGAGATTTTCGGATTTGCAAAAAAAGTGGGAAATAGCTCTGTATTTGCCGGAACAGCAGTGGAAGCGATGAAGAAGCCTTATCTTGGAGAAAAAGGACACATTGCGATCGGAACTACAGATATAGAGAAGGCAGTTGCTTACTTGGAAGAACAAGGTGTAGAGATAGATATGGAGACTGCGAAGTATAAAAACGAAAAACTGACAGCTGTATATATCAAAGAAGAAATAGGCGGATTTGCGGTACATCTGGTACAGAAATGATACGAAAGGAGGAAAAAATGAGGGCGATCAAGAGAATGATATCAGCAGGACTCTGCGCAGCGCTGCTTTTGGGCACGGCGGGGTGCGCATCTTCATCAGGAGGGACAGCTTTCACGGATGGAAAGAGAATTATCCGCATTTCCCACGGACAGTCGGAGACGCATCCGGAGCATATTGGTCTGCTTGCGTTCAAAGAATATGTAGAGGAAAACCTCGGAGATGAATATGAAGTGCAGATCTTTCCAAATGAAATTTTAGGAAGCGCGCAAAAGGCAATTGAATTGACGCAGACAGGCGCGATTGATTTTGTTGTGGCGGGAACTGCCAATCTGGAGACATTTGCGGATGTATACGAGATCTTCAGTATGCCCTATTTGTTTACCTCAGAGGAAGCATATCATGAAACAATGGAAGACACAGGGTATATGGAAAAGATATATGAATCAACGGATGACGCGGGCTTTCGTGTGCTGACATGGTATAATGCCGGAACAAGAAATTTTTATGCGACAAAACCAATCTATGAACCGGGAGATCTAAAAGGCTTGAAGATCCGTGTGCAGCAAAGTCCGGCCAGTGTTTCTATGATGCAGGCATTTGGAGCGGCAGCTTCGCCTATGAGCTTTGGTGAAGTATATACGGCGATCCAGCAGGGTGTGATTGACGGAGCAGAGAACAATGAACTGGCATTGACGAACAATAAGCACGGAGAGGTCGCAAAATATTATTCCTATAATATGCATCAGATGGTTCCAGATATGCTGATAGGAAATTTGAAATTTCTGGAAAGCTTAAGTGAAAAAGAACTGGAGATATTCCAGGAAGCGGCACGTATTTCGACAGAAGTGGAAATGGAAGAGTGGGACACACAGGCACAGGAAGCAAAAGAGTATGCCGAAAGTGAGATGGGTGTAGAATTTATCGAAGTGGATGTAGACAAATTTAAAGAGAAGGTAGAACCACTCCATGAGAAGATGCTGAAAGAAAACCCCCATATCCAGGATATTTATGATCATATCCAGGAAATCAATGCGAAGGCCGAAGCAGAGGAGGGAAAATAAAATGGAAGTGTTAAAGAAAATCCGAAAAGGACTGGATAATCTACTGACCTTTTTATGCGTATTTCTATTTGCGGCAATGGTGATCATCGGGACATATCAGATCGTGGTACGGTACTTTTTTAACAGTCCGAGTACAGTTTCCGAAGAATTACTAACCTATAGTTTTACATGGATGGCCTTATTTTCCGGGGCTCTCGTGTTTGGGAAACGCGATCATATGAGAATGGGATTTCTGGCGGATAAACTGACGGGAAAGAAGCGGATGATACTGGAAATTGTGATTGAAGTGCTGATCTTTCTTTTTACCCTGGCTGTGCTTGTGATCGGAGGCATAACCATCACAAAACTGCAGTTCGCGCAGGTAACGGCGTCCCTGGGTATTCCAATGGGGGCAGTGTATCTCGTGCTTCCGTTTAGCGGCATTGTGATCCTCATATATAATATACTGAATCTGATAGATATAGTGAAGGCAAAAGGCCAAATTTCGCGGCAGGAAGAATAAGGAGGGAGGAAAAATATATGGATATTGCAGTATTAAGCGGCTTGATCATATTGATATTACTGATTATTATGCTGATAGCGGGTGTTCCGATCGCAGTGGCGCTTGGTATATCGTCGATCTGTGCGATCCTGCCTGTCATGTCTTTCGATATCGCAGTTGTTACAGGCGCACAGCGCATATTTTCCGGTATTTCCGTATTTTCCCTGCTTGCTATACCATTCTTTATCTTAGCAGGAAATATCATGAACAAAGGTGGGATCGCCATCCGGCTGATCAATCTTGCCAAATTATTGTGTGGACGAGCTCCTGGCGCGTTGGCGCAGACCAATGTTGTGGCGAATATGCTTTTCGGAGCTATCTCCGGTTCGGGTACGGCGGCAGCATCGGCGATGGGTTCTATTATCGGACCTGTAGAGGAAGAAGAAGGATATGACAGAAACTTTTCCGCGGCAGCGAATATCGCGACTGCGCCGACCGGACTTCTTATCCCGCCGAGCAATGTTATGATCACATTCTCCCTTGTCAGTGGAGGAACCTCTGTTGCAGCTTTGTTTATGGCGGGGTATATCCCAGGTATTTTGTGGGGACTTGCGTGTATGTTGGTGATCTTCGTGCTGGCAAAGAGAAATGGATACATCAGCACAGTGAAGATGACGGGAAAAGAAAAATTAAAAGTATTTTTACAAGCACTGCCGTGTCTGCTCTTGATCGTTATCGTGATCGGAGGGATCATAGCGGGAATCTTTACCGCGACAGAAGGGTCTGTTGTGGCGGTTGTGTATAGCCTTATACTTTCTTTGTTTTTCTATAAATCTATTAAACTAAAAGATCTGCCGAAAATTTTTAAAGACAGCGCTGAAATGACAGGGATCATTATTTTCCTGATCGGTGTATCCAGTATCATGTCATGGATCATGGCATTTACACAGATTCCGACAGCGATTTCCAGTGCTTTGCTGGGATTGACGGATAATAAATATATTATCCTGCTGATCATTAATATTTTGCTGTTGTTTGTAGGTACTTTTATGGATATGACACCGGCATGCTTGATTTTTACACCGATTTTTCTGCCGGTATGTACAGCGCTCGGAATGAATACAGTTCATTTCGGCATTATGATGATATTCAATCTGTGCATCGGCACGATCACACCGCCAGTTGGAACGACACTGTTTGTCGGAGTAAAAGTCGGCAAAGTCAAGATAGAAACGGTATTCAGGCAGCTTTTGCTATATTTTGCAGCGATATTTGCCGTATTGCTGCTTGTCACGTATATTCCGCAGTTATCCTTGTGGCTGCCAAGTCTGATGGGATACGTATAAAAATATAGAAAGCACAAAATAAGGTAATATTTTAAAATCATAAGTTAAAAGACAGGAGAGATTGGATGATGAAACAATTTATGGATAAAGATTTTTTACTTCGTACAGAGACGGCAAAGGAGCTGTATCATGACTATGCGGCTAAAACACCGATCCTTGACTATCACTGCCATATTAACCCGCAGGAGATTGCAGAGGACAGAAAATTTGAAAATATCACACAGGTATGGCTTGGGGGAGATCATTATAAATGGCGTCTGATGCGTTCCAATGGTGTGGAGGAAAAATATATCACAGGCGATGCGTCTGATCGGGAAAAATTCCAAAAATGGGCGGAAACGTTGGAGCGTGGGATCGGAAATCCGCTGTATCACTGGAGCCATCTGGAATTACAAAGATATTTTGGATATTATGGTGTACTGAACGGAAAAACGGCAGAGGAGGTATGGAATCTCTGCAATGAGAAATTACAGCAAGATTCGATGAGTGTGCGGAATCTGATCAGCCAGTCAGGTGTCACTTTGTTATGTACAACAGATGATCCGGCCGATTCTCTTGAATGGCATAAAGTATTAAAGGCAGATGACAGTTTTACTGTGCAGGTACTTCCGGCATGGCGTCCGGACAAGGCAATGGGAATTGAAAAATCGACCTTTGCAGAGTACATAAAGACTCTTGGAACGGTAAGCGGCATGGAGATCGGTACATTTGCGGATATGAAAAAGGCATTGGAAAAAAGAGCAGAATTTTTCCATGAGATGGGATGCCGCGCTTCCGATCATGCACTGGAGTATGTGATGTATGTACCAGCATCAGAAGAAGAAATAGAGTCTATATTTGCGAAGAAACTTTCTGGAAGTGAGCTGACAAAAGAAGAAGTGCTGAAATATAAGACGGCATTTATGCTTTTTGTGGGCGGTCTGTATAACAGGCTTGGATGGGCGATGCAGCTCCATTACGGATGCAAGAGAGACAACAATACGCCTATGTATGAAAAAATGGGGCCGGATACAGGATTTGACTGTATCAACAATTATGCACCTTCCGGTCAGATGGCTGACTTTTTGGATGCATTAAACAAAACGGGTGATCTGCCGAAGACGATCATATACAGCCTGAATCCAAACGATGATGAAGCAATCGGAACGATCCTTGGCTGTTTCCAGGACTCCAGCGCAGCTGCAAAAATACAGCAAGGCTCTGCATGGTGGTTTAATGACCATAAGGTGGGGATGACAAAACAACTGACATCCCTTGCAAATCTTGGCTGTCTGAGCAATTTTGTGGGTATGCTGACGGATTCCAGAAGTTTTCTGTCCTATGCGAGACATGAATATTTCAGAAGGATACTCTGCGATCTGTTTGGTACATGGGTAGAAAACGGAGAATATCCAAAAGATATGGAAGTACTTGGCGGTATTGTCAAAGACATCTCTTACAATAATGCAGTGAGATATTTTGGCTTTGACCTGGAAGAGGTAAAATAATATAAAACAGAAAAACCAGAAAAAGACATCCCCGTTCTCTGCTATGAACGGTGGATGTCTTTTTTTTTGTGGCGCGCCTGGCGGCACACATTTCTAATGGGTAAAAGTCCATGTTCCAAAAGATTCGATGGAGAAAGTATAATCTCATTCTGTTCGATGTGCAGAAATATCCAAAGAAACAAACGAAAAGTTTGAGAGAAAAGTAAATAAAATACGTATTTACCTCCTGCCGATTTAAATCTTACGACTGTACCAGCGGATCAGTTTGGATGAAAGATAAAAATCAAATAAAAAATTAGGAGCATATATATCTCCGGCGATCTCTTTGATCTTTTGTAAATGAAGACGCACTGTATTTCTGTGTACATAGAGAGCTTCTGCTGTCTGATTGATATTCCCCCATTTTTCTATAAATGTCTCCAAGGTATGCGTATATTCTGTATCATGTTCTTTATCAAATGCCCGCAGGAGACTGTAACCACGACTGAGCAGACCCTCGTCACAATATTGGGCAGGGATTCGATTTAAGACGTGGCTCAGGAAATCATCATCATACTGAAAAAGCTGATATTCTCCGGGATTATGCACTTGTGCGATCGTGGCAGATTCTAAGGCAAGGGTATAATGGTAGGGGAGTGCGGTAAGTGTATGGAAATATCTGCCTGCGCCTGCCTGCAGCCGGTTATGTTTTAATATAGAATTAAGTTGGCGGTATGCGAGAGCAAAGTCAGCCTCTTTTCGGGCATTGAGCAAAACAATCAGATTCCCAGAATATTCTGTGACTGTGCAGATCGGCAGTGTGTTCATGATATCCCGCTTTAAATATTTTTGAAAGTAAGAACTTGTATCAGAAGGATGGAACAGGATGACGATAATGGAAAAAAGAGACAGCGGTTTCCATTTTGCGGATAATAGACGATCTTCTAAAATAGAGGGCTCCCTAAGGTTTTGGTGCAGGAGATCCTGGATGATATTTGCTTTAATACTGTCATTTTCTTCATAGATCAGCGGACTCTGCTGCAAAAGGATGGAAAGGATCTGGCAAAGAGTATCTAAAAGGAACTTGGTCTCTTCTGTAATCTTGCTGGTCAACTGATAGATACCAATATAAGCGATCGTCTTATCCTTTGCCTCTATACGTTGTATCAGGCGGGGAATATCCTTTCCTACACTGAAATTGATCCATGTAGAGCCAGAGGCGGTATGGACTGCCGAAGTGACGCCGGTACTTTTAAAATTGTCGATAGAATCAGCGCTGCAATATCCATATTTGGAACAAAATTGCCAAATTGGATCGGGATTTTCTACACCGGTAGTATTGATCAGCGAAATAACTTTATAACCGGCTGTAGTCAAAATGATCGGGTTGTGAAAAAGTTCTCCGGCCGTATGCAAAACTGTTTCCAGACCGTAAGGAAGGCACTCATATAATGCGAGGCGTTCTTTTACATTTTGTTCGAGATTCAATAGACTTCCTCCTTCTGTATGAAGTGTGCATAATGCACTATAAATTATATATATTATGGCATTAAGCACATAGGATAGTCAACTTAAATACTGTAAAATAAAAAATAGAATACACGCAGCAAAATGAAAAGGAGGGAACAGGATAATGAATAACAATTATTCACATTTGCTTTCAAGAGGGCAGATCGGAAAGCTAAAATTAAAGAACCGTATGGTAATGGCTCCAATGGGAACTTTTTCAGAGAACCGTGACGGTTATCCATCTAAGGCGCAGATCGAGTATTATGCAGAACGTGCAAAAGGCGGTTTGGGGATGATCATTACAGAAGTACAGTATGTAACGAACAAGACAGATCCCTGGATCGATTACATTACGACAGCGGGTACGGATGAACAGATGAAAGGCTGGGCGCTTTTGACAGAAGCGATCCATGCGCATGATTGTAAGGTATGTATTCAGTTGGGATGCGGGCTGGGGAGAAACGCATTTCCATTTTCGTCGGATCAGATGGTCTCCGCGTCCGCGGTTCCGTCATTTTATTTTCCAGATCAGTTGTGCCGTCCGTTTACTATTGAAGAAATCAAAGATATTATCGAAAAATTCCGCCTTGCCGGGCGGCATGCGGTCATAGCTGAGGCAGACGCGATTGAGATACACGCACACAGCGGTTATATTCTGGATCAGTTTATGACACCGGCATGGAATAAAAGAACAGATGAATATGGCGGAAGCTTTGAAAATCGTATGAGATTGGTGAGAGAAATTTATGAAGTGCTGCGTGAGGAAGTGGGACCGGATTTCCCGATCCTGCTCAGAATGGGTGCCTACCATGACTTTGAGGGAGGCCGTACGCTGGAAGAAAGTATAGAGATCGCCAAATATCTGGAAGATCTGGGCATTGATGCTCTGGATGTAGACTTGGGCTGCTATGAGAGAAAACAATGGATCGTTCCGTCCATCTATGCAGGGGATAGTTGTATGGCAGAGGCTGCGTCCCGCATAAAGGAAGCGGTACATATCCCGGTTTTGAATGCAGGCAACCATACGCCGGAAACAGCAGAACAGTTAATAAAAGAAGGTAAAATAGATTTTGCCATGTTTGGAAGACAGGTAGTGGCAGATCCATATATGCCGGAAAAATTGCGCTGGAATGAAAGAGAAGACGTAAGACCTTGTATTTTGTGCAATGAAGTCTGTGTACGTCGGTTATATGAAAATAGAGTCATTTCCTGCGCGGTGAATCCGCAGGCAGTATTTGAAGCAAATTATCCTCTGACACCGGCTGCGCATACTCGAAAAGTGGCTGTTATCGGCGGAGGTCCCGGAGGAATGGAAGCAGCACGTGTGGCTGCTGTCAGAGGACATGAGGTGACTCTGTATGAGAAATCGGGAGAGTTGGGCGGACAGCTGTTGGCAGCGTATACACCGCCGTTTAAGTCCAGACTTAGAGAATTTGTAAAATGGCAGAAATTACAACTTGAGAAAGTAGGCGTACAGGTTTGTCTACATACAGAGATCACGGAAGAATCTGAAGAATTAAAAGAGGCAGATCAGATCATTGCGGCAGTTGGAGCAACAGCGATTTGTCCGCCGATCCCGGGTATAGACGCAGAAAATGTAGTGGACGTACTAGATGCGCATACACAGCCGGAACGAATAAAAGGCGAGACTATATTGGTAGCCGGCGGAGGACTTTCTGGTTGTGATTATGCTTTGGAAATGGCTATGCAGGGCAGAAAAGTTATGATCGTTGAGATGAAAGAGGAGATTGCACAGGATGCATTGCTGGATAATCGAAATCCATTGCTGTTTAAACTGGAAGATTATGGTGTGAAAATGTATACAAATTGTAAGATAACGCAGATCACACCGGAAGGGATCCATGCTGTATACAATGGAGAAGAAACAGAAATCAAGGCAGATACTATTGTAACAGCATTTGGCATGAAAAGCCGTCTGGAATTAGCAGATAAGATTGCCGATAAATATCCCAATACGTCGATCGTTGGAGACTGTGGCAAGATCGGACAGGTGGCGCAGGCAGTCCGCGGAGGATTCTTTGCCGGATGGGCAGTCAGATAGGAGCAGAATAAAAAACGGGAGCGTTGCAAAATCTTTTGATGGAGCAAAGCTCCCGTTTAGCTTTGCGTTTGTATATGCCGGCCTTCTCTGGGAGAAAAACCGAATTCTTTTTTAAATGCACGATAAAAGCTGGAATATTCTTTAAAGCCGAATTTGAGGTAGACCTCGCTGATGTTTTCTCCGCTTTGTATTGCGTTTTGGCAGGCAGCAAGCCGCTTTTTTAAGATATACTGGTGCACAGAGAGACCCATATTTTCTTTGAATACATGTGCGATATGGTATTTGCTTAAATAAAATATTTCGGAGAGTTTTTCGAGAGAGAGATCTTCTTCTATATGGTCTTCAATGTAATACAGGAGGTTTTGATACAGATTTTGTCTGCCTCTGACCTCTTTAGGATTTTCCTGTTCATGGGCCTGACGGTTTAAATGGAGCAGAAGATCATTTACGCAGAGGGAAACCTGTGCCGCATGACCAAAACGATCAGAACGGCTCTCCTCGATCAGACGTAGTACCTTGGACTGTACAGCATTAAAGGCAATGACATCATTATGAAAAATATAACGTTTCATGACCTGCGCACGCTGCATTAAATAGAGATAGTCCGGGGAAAGGGAGAGCAGACGGCTGCAATACTCTTCACTGATCCAGAGCACAAAGCGGCGATAAGGCTGTTCATGACTGTTTATGATGGCATAATGGTGTACTTTCGGCGGGATAAGGACAACATCCCCCTGTTTTAGAAGAAAGGAGGAGTCTTCTATGATCATTGTTACGTCTCCCTCCAGGAAAAAATAAAATTCATAGTACGTATGCGCGTGATTTTCTACTCTGTTCAAATGACGGGTACTATAATAATAGATCTCAAAATCTCGTGACAACATATACTGCCGGGTACTGAAGGCGGTCTGAAGATTTTTTTTCATGGGCACAGCTCACTTTCCATCTGTTCTTTTGTTTTTAGCACATAGTGGGACAATTCTTGGATACGGTCATTATCCATGCGGTTGACTGGCGCGGAAATACTGAAAGCATAGCGTACTTTACCTGCGTGGTCTTTTAAACTTGCGGCGATACAGCGGACGCCAGTCTCGTTTTCTTCGTTATCCAGTGCATATCCCCGTTTACGGACGTCAGATAGGTTCTCTTTAAATTGTTCAAAATTTGTGATCGTATAAGGCGTCATGCGGACAATGGAGCTTCTTTCCCAGATATCCCTTACTTCCTGCTCAGGAAGGTGAGCGGCGATCGCTTTGCCGACACCAGAACAATAAAGAGGAATACGGCTGCCGATCCTGGATACCATCTGGATCCCGTTGGTGAAAGATTCTACCTTATCTATATAGACGGCGTCCAGACCATCTCGTTCCACAAAGTGGACCGTCTCTTTTGTGTTTTCCACCAAATCTCTTAAATGCGGACGGACAAGATTGACAATGTCCACTTTGCCCATGATCTTATTAGACATGTCTACAATTTTAAAGGTAGGTTCATATTTGCCGTTCACTTCATTTTGCCTCGCATATCCCATATAAATGAGAGAATTTAAAACTCTGTGTACGGTACTTTTATTTAGCTGCAGGCTGCTGCTGATCTCCATCAGACCAAGAGAACCTTTATCAGCCAAAAGCTCCAGCGTCTCAAAAAGCCTGCCGGCAACCTGGATTGGATTCTTGGTTTCCATAAAAAAACACCTCTGTTTCACAATATGAAACAAATTTTATCATATTTTCGAAGTTCGCGCAACTGTTACTTATTCACAAAAGAAATGGCTGTATTTTAAGCAATTTTGATACTTGACTTTTTGCTTTCCGTGAGTATACTAATAAGTATGATGTATCACATCGTGGAACATATTTTCATATTATGAAACTATTGAAGGAGAAATGAAAATGAACGAAGTATTAAAACAAATCGGTGAGATCGGTATTGTTCCAGTAGTTGTTTTAAATGACGCGAAAGACGCAGAGCCTCTCGCACAGGCTCTTTGTGACGGAGGACTTCCATGTGCGGAAGTGACATTCCGTACGGATGCGGCAGAAGAGTCTATCCGTATTATGGCAGAAAAATTTCCGAATATGCTGGTTGGGGCAGGTACTGTGCTGACAACAGAGCAGGTGGATCGTGCAGTAGCAGCAGGCGCAAAGTTTATTGTGAGCCCCGGATTGAATCCGAAGGTTGTAAAATATTGTGTAGAGAAAAATATCCCGATCACACCGGGATGTGCAAACCCAAGCGATGTAGAGCAGGCTTTGGAAAATGGTCTGGAAGTTGTAAAATTTTTCCCGGCAGAACAGGCAGGCGGACTTGCTTATATTAAAGCGATCGCTGCTCCGTATGTAGGAATGAAATTTATGCCTACAGGCGGAATTAATCCAAAGAATGTAAAAGAGTATCTTGCGTGCGATAAGATCCATGCCTGCGGCGGCAGCTGGATGGTAAAAGGTGATCTGGTAAAGGCTGGAGAATTTGACAAGATCAGAGAACTTGTAAAAGAAGCAGTAGAAATTGTAAAAGAAAGCAGAGGAAAATAAAATGGCAAAGAAAGTAATTACATTTGGTGAAATTATGTTGAGACTGGCTCCGGAAGGATATTACCGTTTTGTACAGGCAGATACTTTTGGCGCTACTTATGGCGGAGGAGAAGCAAATGTTGCGGTTTCTCTGGCAAACTATGGCTTTGATGCAAAATTTGTTACAAAGCTGCCAAAACATGAGATTGGACAGGCAGCGGTGAATTCCTTGAGAAAGTATGGAGTAGATACTTCTTATATTGCGCGCGGCGGCGACAGAGTAGGAATCTACTTCCTGGAAAAGGGTGCTTCACAGCGTCCGTCTAAAGTTATCTATGATCGTGCAAATTCTTCGATTGCGACAGCAAGTGCTTCAGACTTTAACTGGAAAGAGATTTTTGACGGCGCAGAATGGTTCCATTTCACAGGCATTACACCGGCGTTGAATGACGACGTGGCAGCAATTTGTCTGGAAGCATGTAAAGCGGCAAAAGAAGCAGGTGTTACCGTTTCCTGCGACTTGAACTACAGAAATAAATTATGGTCTAAAGAAAAAGCAGGTCAAGTAATGGGAGAACTTTGCCAGTATGTAGACGTATGTATCGCAAATGAAGAAGACGCAGCAGATGTATTTGGAATTAAAGCAGCTGATACAGACGTAACAAAGGGTGAAGTAAATCACGAAGGATATAAAGATGTTGCAAAACAGCTGGCTGATAGATTTGGCTTTTCTAAAGTTGCGATCACACTTCGTGAGTCGGTATCTGCAAATGACAATAATTGGTCAGCTATGTTATATGATGGAAAAGACTACTATTTCAGCAAAAAATATAAAATGCACATTGTAGACCGTGTAGGCGGTGGAGACAGCTTTGGAGGCGGTCTGATATGTGCTTCCTTAAACGGATATGATTCTCAGGCTACGATCGAGTTTGCAGTTGCGGCTTCCTGCCTGAAACATTCTATAGAGGGAGACTTCAACATGGTATCTATGGATGAAGTTCTCAAACTGGCAGGCGGAGATGGATCCGGACGTGTCCAAAGATAATGAACCAGCTAACCCATTTTAAATAAAATAGATTAAGTCGAGAGATGCTGTCTGCCATGCAGCATCTCTAATAATATACGGAGGTAGGAACATGAATAAATCATTTGATCTGCTGGCGCTGGGAGAAGTACTGCTGCGCCTGTCACCACCGAGCAATGAGCGGCTGGTACGCGGAGAAACACTGCAAAAGCAAGTAGGAGGAGCCGAGCTGAATGTTGTGTCAGGCGTATCTTTGCTAGGACTTAGGACCGGGATCATCTCAAAGCTCCCGGCAAACGATATTGGTACTTATGCAAAAAATAGGATCCGTTTCTGTGGCGTCAGCGATGATTATCTTGTATACGACAATTCTCATGACGCACGTTTAGGAGTCTATTATTATGAAAACGGGGCATATCCGAGAAAGCCGGGAATCGTCTATGACCGTGTATATACCTCTGTAAATAAAATAGATGTTTCTGATTTTTCTGAGGAATTGTTTTCCTCTGCCCGCTGTTTCCATACGAGTGGGATCACATTAGCTTTGAGCAGACAGTGCCGGGATACGGCGATAGAAATGATGAAAAGATTTAAAGAGGCAGGCGCGTGGATTTCTTTTGATGTGAATTTCCGTGGAAACCTCTGGACCGGAGATGAGGCGCGGGAATGTATTGAGCAGATACTGCCCTATGTGGATATTTTCTTTTGCTCAGAGGATACGGCGCGTCTGACGTTTTTGAAAGAAGGAGACGCAAAAACGATCATGAAGAGTTTTACGGAAGAATATCCTATCTCTATTGTCGCATCTACACAGCGGATCGTTCACAGTCCGAAAGTCCACACATTCGGTTCTGTTATTTATGACGCACGTAAGGACAAATTTTACGAAGAAGAACCATACCGCAATATTGAAGTAGTAGATCGTATCGGCAGTGGGGATGCATATGTATCCGGCGTTCTGTACGGACTTCTGTCAGAACCTGACGACTGTCAGCGTGCTCTGGAAATAGGAAATGCGACAAGCGCTGTGAAGAATACCATTCCGGGAGATTTGCCATCTTCAGATCTGCGGGAGATAGAGACAGTTATAAAGACACATAAAGCAGTAGGGCCACAGCTGGAAATGGCAAGATAATAGAATATAAATTTAACGAAGCAACAAGCAGTTATTTTCGCACTGCTTGTTGCTTCGTTAAATTTATATTCTGTTTATTATCTGCACGTATAGAGCGGCATAGGCATATATTGTTCATATAATGTCGGAATGGAAGTGTAGGAAATATGAGTCGCAAACTGCCTTATTACATGGCATATCCTCTGCCATTTGTCTATGATGATGACAAAATGGAAAGAAGGGATATGGAGTACATGAAAAGTATGTATCCGGATATTCCTAAGAAGATACTGCCCTACGTGGAAGAAGAATGTGATCGATCAGAGTATGAGAACAGTATGATATATGACGAGTATCCAGATAAACTGCAGCTTCGTATGATGTGTAGTCGGATCTATGAAAATGTGCTGAAAAATGAAAAACTATTTTATGGGACAGAATATGCAGAGATGCTCTCTGCTGAAAGACGGAAGGAGCCGATGGAACAGGATCTGGCGATGCCAAGTTTAGGGGTTGGAGAGAACTGGCTGCGGGATATGATAGAAGTGATGCTGTACCAGGAATTGTACAGACGCCGCTGTGATCACCGGAGGTGTCAGCGTCGATTTTACTAATAAAAAAAAGTATGCTATACTAAAAAAAATTATTTTCATTCGGACATTCCGCAATATTTGTCATTAGAGAGGGAATCGTCTAAACGGAAATAATAAACGGGATATAAAAGGATGGAATACATATGAAGAAAAACCTTATCTTTATTGGGATGCCGGCAGTGGGAAAGAGTACGGTCGGCGTTGTAGTGGCGAAAAGGCTTGGCAAGCAATTTATTGATACAGATCTGTTGATCCAGAAGCAAGAAAAGAAACTGCTCCGTGAGATTATAGAAGAGGTAGGAGAGAAAGGCTTTTTAAAAATAGAAAATCAGGTAAACAGAGATGTAAACGCGGAAAATTCAGTGATCTCACCGGGAGGAAGCGTTGTCTACTGTGAAGAGGCCATGCGGCATTTTAAAGAGATTGGTATTATTGTATATTTACAAGCTTCTTATCAAACAATAAAAAAGAGGATACGAAACCCTAAAAAAAGAGGGGTCGTATTGCGGGAAGGCCAGACATTGCAGGATTTGTATGATGAGAGAGTGAAATATTTTGAAAAATACGCGGACATTATAGTAAGCGAGGACAGCTGTCAGATCGAAGAGACGATCGAGAATGTTCTTGAACAAGTTGAAAAATATGAAAATGGTCAAAATTAACTTAAAATAGTTACATGGAGAAAAATGATTTTACAAAAATCGTTTTTGTGGTATAATGTCACAGTGTATTATGAAATAAAACGGCAAAAAATATATTTTAGCAGACGAAACATATTCCCTTGAAGGGCATGCATTGTATAATATACCTGCTGGGGATGCCTGTAAGAATATAAACGGATATAGATGAGTAAAGCAGGAGAATATACGAAAATAATATCGAATGATCGAGGTGCAAGATGGAGCAATATATTATCAAAGGCGGCAATCCGCTTGTGGGTGAAGTGGAAATAGGCGGCGCCAAGAATGCGGCTTTAGCGATTTTGGCGGCAGCCATTATGACGGACGAAACAGTTCTGATCGATAACCTGCCGGATGTAAATGACATTAATGTTATGTTGGAAGCAATCAGCGGGATTGGAGCTACTGTACAGCGGCTGGACAGACATACAGTTAAGATCAATGGAAGCGCTATCGGTAGTTTTAATATCGAATATGATTATATCAAGAAGATAAGAGCGTCCTACTATTTATTGGGGGCGCTGCTTGGAAAGTATAAAAGAGCAGAGGTGGCTCTTCCCGGGGGATGTAATATAGGGAGCCGACCGATCGATCAGCATCTGAAAGGTTTCCGAGCCCTGGGTGCGGATGTAGATATTGAACACGGGAAGATCGTGGCAGATGCGGAGCAGCTTCGGGGTACGCATCTATATTTTGACGTTGTCTCTGTTGGAGCGACGATCAATGTCATGATGACCGCAGCGATGGCAGATGGAATCACAATCATGGAAAATGTAGCGAAAGAACCGCATGTTGTAGATGTTGCTAACTTTTTAAACAGTATGGGCGCAAATATCCGGGGCGCAGGGACAGATGTGATTAAGATCCGCGGCGTGAAGACACTTCACAAATCAGAATATTCCATTATACCGGATCAGATCGAAGCGGGGACTTTTATGTTTGCCGCAGCCTGTACAAAAGGGGATGTGACAGTTTTAAATGTGATCCCAAAACATTTAGATGCGACAATCTCTAAATTGGTCGATATTGGATGTGAAGTGGAAGAGTTTGATGATGCAGTAAGAGTAGTCGCAAAGAAGAGACTTAGAAGCACACAGGTGAAAACGCTGCCATATCCAGGATATCCGACAGATATGCAGCCGCAGATCGGAGTGGCGCTGGCACTTGCGGAGGGAACCAGTACGATCACAGAGAGTATTTTTGAAAACAGATTTAAATATCTGGATGAATTGGCGAGAATGGGGGCAGCTATCAAAGTAGAAGGAAATTCTGCTACCATTGAAGGTGTAGAGAAATTTTCGGGTGCGAGAGTCAGTGCGCCGGATCTTAGAGCGGGAGCAGCACTCTGCATCGCAGGACTTGCGACAGACGGGATCACCATTATAGATGATATTGTATATATTCAGAGAGGATACGAATGTTTTGAACAGAAACTGCAAAGTTTGGGCGGTATGATCGAAAAAGTATCCAGCGAGAAAGAAATACAAAAATTTAAGCTGAAGGTTGGCTGATGCTTAAGCTGAAATGTCGGAAAAAATTCAGTATGGATTTCAAAAAACAGATAGAACGTGTAGTACTTAACTGTATGGATACAGAAAAAGTGCTGCACGTTTTTGCATTGTACGCAAAACATATCGTATGTGTACATTTTTGACAGAAGAACTTGCGGCATCAGCAGTGGACAAAGTATTGACTTTTATGTACCGGAATGGGAAAATCTATAACAGAAGGGTACAGATTTACCAAGCATCGACAAAGAGATAAGAGGGAGGAAAATGATGGAAGGCGGAAGATACAGCAGAGAGCGGCGCGAGGCAATGCGCAGAAGGCGAGCAAGACAGGTAAGGAAGCAGATGGCAGTGCTAGGAGGGGGGATTCTGGTTTTTGTTCTGGCAGTTTCGGTTGTCGGTGTAAATATATATAAAAATTCAAAAGAAAAAAAGCAGCGCGCACTTGTTAAAAGTGCTGTAGAATCCTGCTATGGGGCATTTGCCGCAGCAAAACAGGAGACTGTTCAGACTGCTGATGTAGACAAAGAAGAAGCGGATTTTGCGGATTGGTTTATCAAGCAGTATTCTCAGCAGGCGAAAGGGGTACTTTTAGAAAAGGCAGAAAAAGGGAAGATCACACAGAAAGATATCTATGAGGCGACTGGAGAGACTTTACAGGTACTAGAAGACAGGAGAAAAGGATGGCTTGCGGACGAGCAGACAGCAGAGGAACATCAGATCTACTTGCGGGAAAGCAAGGGAAAGAAAAAGGCAGAGATAACTGTGGCAGGAGATATCTGTTTTGCAGAGGATGGTTTCGTGCTTGACCATTATGATGAGACAGAAGGATTAGAAGCCTGCATTTCTCCTGAAATTTTAGACATGACAACACAGGCAGATGTATTTTATTTGAATCATGAATATTGTGTCAGTGAAAGGGGAGAGCCTCTGGAAGGAAAACTATATACATTCAGAGCTAAGCCGGAGCGTATGGAACTTTTGCATCAGATGGGGACAGATCTGGTCTCTCTTGCCAATAACCACGTATATGATTACGGTGAGGAGGCTCTCTTAGATACGCTGGAGTATTTGGATGGAGCAAAATTGCCTTATGTGGGGGGCGGAAAAGATAAAGAGGAAGCTGTACGGCCGGTATATTTTATCGTGAATGGAATCAAGATCGGTTTTGTGGCGGCGACAAATGCGGAGATTGTATATTATACGCCTGCAGCTACGGAAGATTCCCCGGGCGTATTGGAGGCGTATGATACGACAGAATATAAGCAGATCATCAAAGAAGCCTCGCAGGAATGCGATTATCTGATCGCCTATATTCATTGGGGACCGGAGGACACAAATCAGTATGCAGATTATCAGACAGAGCAGGGGCGCGAATTTCTTGCCTCCGGAGCAGATATTGTGGTCGGCGGACATCCGCATGTACTGCAAGGGATCGAATACGCAGACGGAAAACCGATCATATACAGTATGGGAGATTTTTGGTTCAATGATGAGACGAAATATACGGGACTCTTAAAGCTGGAGATCACTTATGATGGTCTGCAAGAGATGTCTTTTGTCCCTTGCCTGCAGACTGGGTATACGACGCAGTACATAAGCGACAAGGCTGAACAAAGAGAGATGTATGATTTTCTGCAAGGGCTTTCTCCAAATGCGGTCATTGATGATGCAGGAGTGATCACGCAGAAAAACGAATAGCAGATTTCAGCCAAATGATAAAATACATATTGACATTTTCCCTGATACAGTGTAAAGTTCCTATTGAACCAAATAAAATGAAATAGTGTAAACTTTCTCTTATTCAGAGCAGTGGAGACACAAAGGGTCTGGGAAGCTGCGGCAACCCCTTCATTTAAGGAAGGTGCCAACCTGAGCGAGTAATCGAACAATAAGAGGATTGTTATGAGATAACGACAGTCCGCTTTGTGTGGGCTGTTTTTGTTGGCGGGAATTTGTACAGCGTCTCCTGGAAAGGAAGCTGTCCATATCCAGACGAAAACAGGACATACAGGAGAGAAAGTGAAGAAAGGAGTTGTACTATGGAAAAAGTATTGTTTACATCTGAATCGGTAACAGAAGGACATCCGGATAAAATGTGCGATCAGATCTCCGATGCGATCCTGGACGCTTTGATGGAACAGGATCCTATGAGCCGTGTGGCATGTGAGACATGCTGTACGACGGGTCTGGTGATGGTAATGGGTGAGATTACGACCAATGCGTATGTGGATATTCCCAAAATTGTAAGAGAGACGGTGCGCGAGATTGGCTATACCAGAGGAAAATATGGGTTTGACGCAGATACATGCGGCGTTGTCACGACTATTGACGAGCAGTCGGCAGATATTGCTCTTGGAGTAGATAAAGCTCTGGAGGCAAAAGAACATATAATGGAGGAGCAGGATATTGAGGCGATCGGCGCCGGAGATCAAGGGATGATGTTCGGATATGCTTCTGATGAAACGGAGGAATATATGCCTTATCCGATTGCTATGGCACATAAACTAGCACGGCAGCTTACCAAGGTGCGCAAGGATGGGACTCTTGCCTATCTGCGTCCGGACGGAAAGACGCAGGTCACGGTGGAATACGACGAGGAAGGCATTCCTAAACGTTTGGATGCAGTCGTGCTTTCTACACAGCACGATCCGGATGTGACACAGGAGCAGATACACAAAGATATCAAAAAATACGTATTTGATGTGGTGATTCCGGAGACTATGATTGATGAAGAAACAAAATTTTTCATCAATCCTACAGGAAGGTTTGTAATAGGCGGCCCGCATGGAGACAGTGGCCTGACGGGTAGGAAGATCATTGTTGATACGTACGGTGGAATGGCAAGTCATGGAGGCGGCGCTTTTTCCGGTAAGGATTGTACAAAGGTGGACAGGTCTGCGGCATATGCGGCGAGATATGCGGCGAAAAATATTGTGGCAGCAGGGCTTGCAAAAAAATGTGAGATCCAGCTTTCGTATGCGATCGGAGTTGCCCAGCCGACTTCTGTTATGGTAAATACATATGGAACAGGAAAGATAGCAGACGCGGAACTGGTAAAAATCATAAGAGAGAATTTTGATCTGCGTCCGGCGGGTATCATCCAAATGTTGGATCTGCGCCGTCCAATCTATAAACAGACGGCTGCTTACGGGCATTTTGGACGTAACGATCTGAATCTTCCATGGGAAAAACTGGATAAAGTAGATGTACTGAAAAAATATATCGGATAATACCGTAAAGATATTGTAAAGGACTGTGGTTTGCGTATCCGAAATATTGAATTTAACATGCGCAGTATGGTATACTAAATCATTATAGGATTTAAACCAGGTGCGGATAAAAAGGCGGGCGCCGTTTGGAAATGCCTGCCTTTTTCAGAATCCTATTATGAAAAAGGAAAGGAGCCGGCTATGAAATTAAAGACAAAATTGATCATTGCGTTTATGACAGTCATGATTCTTCCGACTATTTTTACGACAGTTGCGATGTATACATTTTCGTCGCGCAAGGTCAACGAGATCCAACAAATTTATCTCCTGATCGTATTTTTGACAGCAGCGCTTCTTATATACTGGATCTATCGTACTGTATCCGTACCATTGACAAAGCTGCAGCGGGCTGCGCGCAATATAAAGGAAGGAAACCTGGACTTTGAGATCAAGAGAGAGGCTGATGATGAAATCGGTCAGCTGTGCCAGGATTTTGAGGAGATGAGATTGCGCCTGAAAGCAAACGCAGAGGAAAAGGTGGCATATGACAAGGAGAATAAAGAACTCATCAGCAATATATCCCATGATCTAAAAACGCCGATCACGGCGATCAAAGGGTATGTGGAAGGAATCATGGACGGAGTGGCGGATACCCCTGAAAAAATGGACAGGTATATCAAAACCATATATAATAAGGCTAATGAGATGGATCTGTTGATCAATGAGCTGACGCTGTATTCTAAAATAGATACAAACCGTATTCCGTATAATTTCACAACGATCTCGGCAAAAAATTATTTTGGAGATTGTGCAGAGGATTTATATATGGAATTAGAAGCGAAAGGCGTTCAATTTGTATACCGCAACTATGTGGAGACTGATTCTAAGGTGATCGTAGATCCGGAACAGCTTAGGCGGGTTATCAATAATATCGTTTCAAATTCCCTGAAATATATGGATAAGCCAAAGGGAAAGATTACGATGAATCTAAAGGACGTAGGGGATTTTATCCAGGTAGAACTAGGAGATAATGGAAAGGGGATCACGGCAAAAGATCTGCCCTATATATTTGACCGTTTTTACAGGACGGACGCTTCCAGAAATTCTTCAAAAGGAGGAAGCGGGATCGGACTTTCCATTGTAAAAAAGATCGTAGAAGAACATGGCGGAAATATCTGGGCGACCAGTGAAGAAGGGGTTGGAACGACCATGTATTTTGTAGTAAGAAAATATCAGGAGGTACCGATGGATGAGTAAACGTATTTTGATCGTGGAAGATGAAGAAAGCATCGCAGAACTGGAACGAGATTATTTGGAATTAAGCGGTTTTGAAGTAGAGGTTGCGACAGATGGAGAAGTTGGCCTGCAAAAAGGGCTGGATGAAGATTTTGATCTTATCATCCTGGATCTGATGCTCCCGGGAGTAGATGGGTTTGAAATCTGCCGTCAGGTGCGCGATCAGAAAAACACGCCGATCATCATGGTGTCGGCGAAAAAAGACGATATTGATAAAATACGGGGACTTGGATTGGGTGCGGATGATTATATGACGAAACCTTTCAGTCCAAGTGAACTGGTGGCGCGTGTAAAGGCACATCTTGCGAGATATGAACGTCTGATAGGCAGTACGGCAGAAGAAAATGAGATTATAGAAATACGCGGTCTGAAGATCGATACAACAGCAAGACGGGTATGGGTCAACGGAGAAGAACGCTCTTTTACAACGAAAGAGTTCGATCTTCTTACATTTCTTGCAAAACATCCAAACCATGTATATACAAAAGAAGAATTGTTCCGGGAGATATGGGACATGGAATCGATCGGGGATATTGCGACCGTGACTGTGCATATTAAGAAAATAAGGGAAAAAATAGAGTATGATACCTCACACCCGCAGTATATCGAGACGATTTGGGGCGTGGGTTATCGGTTTAAGGTATAATGGACACGAAGCAATATAGTGATAAAAAATATGAAAATCACAAAAAAACAATGAAAAAATTGAGACTTACGACTATGCAAAGGATTGCCATGGGCTTTTTTGGCATTATTTTGCTGGGCGGCGTACTTTTATGGCTGCCGATCTGCAACCAGAAGCCGATCGCATTTTTTGACTCTCTCTTTACATCCGTTTCTGCAGTCTGCGTGACAGGACTTGTGACGATCGTTCCGGCGGAACAGTTCACCCTTTTGGGAAAACTGGTTTTGCTGCTTCTGATCCAGATCGGAGGTCTGGGAGTCATTGCGTGTACAATCGCATTTTTTCTGGCTCTTCGCCGCAGGATCACGATGAAAGAGCGGGTGGTGATACAGCAGGCGTATGGATTGGATACACTGACAGGTCTTGTCAGGTTTATCATCCGCATTTTAAAAGGAACACTGCTCATAGAAGGAATAGGAGCAGTCTTGTTTTCTTTGCAGTTTATCCCAGAATATGGAGTGTATCCCGGAATAGGATATGGTATTTTCCATGCAATCTCCGCATTTTGCAATGCGGGAATAGACATATTAGGGCAGAATAGTTTTATTGACTATGTGGGCTCCCCGCTTGTAAATCTTACGACGATGTTTTTGATCGTGATGGGCGGATTAGGTTTTCCTGTATGGCATGATATCCACGTCAATACGAAAAAAGTGCTGAAGGGAAGAAAGCCAAAAGGCAGACTGATAAAAAGGCTGGGACTGCAGAGCAAAATCGTGCTGACCATGACAGCGGCGCTGCTTTTGCTGGGAACTGCCGGCTTTTTCCTTTTAGAATACAATAATCCGGAGACAATGAAGAATTTTAGCCTGGGGCAGAAACTGATGGCTTCTGGATTCCAGTCTGTTACAACAAGGACAGCCGGTTTTGCGGCAGTGCCGCAGGGAGGCCTTACAGAAGGTTCTAAGCTTTTGGGGTGTGTTCTAATGTTTATCGGTGGCTCCCCTGCCGGAACCGCAGGCGGTGTTAAGACGACTACAATAGCAATGCTGCTTTTGACAGCTCTGTCTGTCTTGAGAGGCAGGAAGGACACGGAGTGCTTTGGAAGAAAGCTGGATGACTCGATCGTTCGTTCCGGTATTACGATCACACTGGTGACTTTTTTATTTTGGCTTATTGGAACAGGGGTGATCACTGTGCTGGAGCCGAGGGCAGAGTATCTGGATATTATGTATGAGACAACGTCCGCGATCGGTACAGTGGGATTGTCTGCGGATCTGACACCGTCTCTTTCGAGGGCGAGCCAGGTCGTGCTGATGATATTGATGTATGCAGGCAGAATCGGTCCCATGACGATGGCGTTAGTATTTGCGGGAAAGGCAAGGGCAGGCACGCAGTTCAGAGAGCTGCCGGAGAAACGGATTATGTTAGGATAGGAGAACACAAAATATGAGAAAGCAGTTTGCTGTGTTTGGATTGGGAAGTTTTGGATGGAGTGTGGCTTTGACACTGGAGAGTCTTGGATGTGACGTGCTGGTGGTAGACAAGTCCTATGAAAAAATACAAGAGATAGCAGATCAAGTGTCCTATGCAATGCGGGCAGATGTGGCTGATCCGGAGGCAATGCAGGCGCTTGGAGGACGGAACTTGGACGGGGCTGTAGTGGCCATATCAGAAAGTCTGGAAGCAAGTATCATGGCAACGATGCTGAGCAAAGAGATGGGGATTCCCTATGTGCTGGCAAAAGCACAGGACAACCTGCAGGGTACGATCCTTGAAAAAGTAGGTGCAGATTCTGTTGTTTATCCCGAAAGGGAGATGGGAAGCCGGGTGGCGAAGAATCTGGTGTCGAATACATTTTCCGACTGGATCGAACTCTCGTCAGAATACAGTATGGCAGAAAGCAAAGTACCTGAAAAATGGGTGGGAAGGAGCCTTTCTGAATTAAAGGTTCGAGAAAAATATGGAATCAATGTGGTTGGGATCATCCAGAATGAGCAGGTAAATGTAACGTTTGATCCGCATGCGCCGCTTCCTGAGGACGGGATCTTGATCATTATAGGAGCAACTTCTGTATTGGAAAGATTTCATATGGAATAACAGGGTGAAAATAGTGATGATAACAAGTACGGGAAATCAGAAAGTAAAAGAATTGATACAACTCCAGAAAAAGAGCAAGATACGGAATAACGAAGGGGTTTTTATCGCAGAAGGCTCCAGGATCGTGCGTGAGATGCCGGCAGAACGAATCAAAAGTCTGTATGTGGCAGAGAGTTGGTGGAAACAGCACAAAAAAGAGATGGAAGAACTTCAGAAAAAACCGGAAATCCTTTCGGATCCTGTATTTGCCCATGTCTCTGACACAAAGAGTCCGCAGGGGATCTTGGCAGTCGTGCGGCAGATGGCGTATGATTTTTCAGATATTACCGGTATAAAGCAAGGGAAGAAAGCACATATTCTTGTATTGGATAATTTGCAGGATCCGGGAAATCTGGGAACCATATTCAGAACAGCAGAGGCCGCAGGCGCTACAGGTATCTTGCTGAGCGCAGACTGTGTGGATATATATAATCCTAAAGTCATCCGTTCTACGATGGGGGCTGTTTGCAGAGTTCCTTTTTACTATGCGGAAGATATATGCGGCGAGATACGGAAATTAAAGCAGGAAAAAATAAAAATATATGCGGCGCATCTAGAGGGAATACATGAATATGATGGAGAAGACTACAGAGATTCCTGCGCATTTCTGATAGGAAATGAAGGGAATGGGCTTAAGGAAGAAGTGGCTGCCTGCGCGGATGTCAAAGTACGTATCCCCATGCAGGGAAAGGCAGAATCTCTGAATGCGGCAGTCGCTTCTGCGATATTGATGTTTGAAGCAGGACGGCAGAGAAGAAAACAGAGGTGAATTTATGGAGCCGATATTGGATCTATCTAAAGAATATGGCATTGTGCTGGACGGCGGTGGCGCGCGGGGCGCCTATCAGATTGGGGCTTGGAAAGCCCTGAAGGAAGCTGGGATAAAGATCAACGCAGTGGCGGGTACTTCAGTAGGAGCCCTAAATGGGGCACTTATCTGTATGGATGATATAGAAAATGCAGAAAAAATCTGGAGTGAGATGACTTTCTCTAAAGTGATGGATGTAGATGACAACTGGATGGAGGAACTTTTTGCCGGCAAGCGTAAGTTTTCGGAGGTGATCGCAGAGATATGGAGCACACTGTCAGAGGGAGGGGTGGATATCACGCCTCTTCGACATCTGATCCACGGAATGGTGGATGAAGAGAAAATACGCCATTGTGAAAAAGAATTTTGTATTTTGACGTTTTCTCTTACAGATATGAAAGAACTGGATCTAAGCATAGAAGATATACCAGAAGGTATGTTGGAAGATTTTTTGCTGGCGAGCGCATACCTGCTAGGCTTTAAAAATGAAAAGCTGCACGGGAAGCGGTATATTGACGGCGGGGTAGTCAATAACGTACCTTTGAATTCTCTTGTAAAGAGGGGATATACCGATATCATAGAGATCCGGATCTACGGACCGGGGCGGGAGCCGAGAGTAAAAATGCCAAGTGACAGTGAGGTCTATGAGATTGGTCCGCGGGTCCGTCTCGGAAGCATCATAGAATTTGAAGGCAAGAGAAGCCGGCAGAATTTGAAGATCGGATACTATGATGCCAAGAGGATGCTGTATGGACTGGAAGGATTTATGTATTATCTGGAACAGAATCATGAGGAAATATGGTATAATGAAAAACTAAGCGGTATTTCTGACAGAGAAAAGGCGGAGATGGCATTTGTGCTTAAACTTCCGCTTGGTTTTACAGACAAGGCATTATATCTGGCAATGCTGGAGGCCAGCGCAAAGCTTCTGCGTGTGCTGAAATATCAGATCTATACGATAGATGAAATACTTATGATCGTAAAGGAACGTTATGCGGCTCTGGCAGACAAGATCAACCTGCCGCGTTTTACGCATGTACTAATGGATATAGGAGAGGAGAAAGAGATGAATTTAAAAGGAAGAAACTTTTTAACACTGAAAGATTTTACGCCGGAGGAGATTACGTATCTGCTGGATCTGGCTGCGGATGTGAAAGAAAAAAAGAAAAACGGCATATCGGTGGAACAGTATAGAGGAAAGAATATAGCGCTGATCTTTGAGAAAACAAGTACGAGGACACGCTGTGCCTTTGAGGTAGCAGCGCATGATATGGGAATGGGAACAACCTATTTAGATCCGTCGGGCTCCCAGATTGGAAAGAAGGAAAGTATCGAGGATACGGCTCGTGTACTTGGCAGAATGTATGACGGGATCGAATATCGTGGTTTCGGTCAGGAGATCGTGGAGGAACTGGCGAAATATGCGGGTGTTCCTGTGTGGAATGGTCTGACGAACGAGTATCATCCGACGCAGATGCTGGCGGATCTTCTGACCATCCGCGAGAATTTTGGCTCGCTTAAGGGAATTAAGCTTGTCTATATGGGAGATGCCAGATTCAATATGGGAAATTCTTTGATGATCGCCTGTGCGAAGATGGGAATGGATTTTGTGGCATGTACGACAAAGAAATATTTTCCGAATGAAGAACTGGTAAATATCTGCAAGGGATATGCTGCTGAGAGCGGGGCTACGATCACACTTACGGAAGATGTAAAAGCCGGCACAGAAGATGCGGATGTGATCTATACAGATGTCTGGGTGTCTATGGGAGAGCCGGATGAAGTATGGGAGGAACGTATCCGTGAATTGGCGCCTTACAAAGTGACAAAAGAAGTGATGGAAAATGCGAAAGAAGAGGCAATTTTCCTGCATTGTCTGCCTGCATTTCACGATCTGAAGACAAAGATTGGAAAAGAAATGGGAGAGCGGTTTGGTATCAAGGATATGGAAGTGACAGACGAAGTATTTGAGTCCGCCCAGTCCAGGGTATTCGATGAGGCGGAAAATCGTATGCATACGATCAAAGCCGTCATGATGGCTACATTGGGAGAAGTAAAATAAATATACAACCAGGGTGAAAATTTGTGAAAACAGAAATTTTGAAAATGCTGCGGGAAAGCGGCGGATATGTATCCGGACAGCAGCTCTGTGAGAAATTAGGCGTCTCACGTACAGCAGTGTGGAAAGTGATCGGACAGCTAAAAGAAGAAGGATATCATGTGGAGGCGGTAAGAAACCGCGGATATCGCATCGTGGATAGTCCGGATATACTGACAGCAGAAGAATTGAAAAGTCTTTTTCATACAAAATGGGCAGGGCAGCAGGTCGTCTGTTATAAAGAGACAGATTCGACCAATATCCGGGCGAAGGTCTTGGGAGAAGATGGTGCGCCCCATGGGACGCTCGTTGTGGCGGATATGCAGAAGTCCGGCAAAGGCAGACGTGGAAGAGCCTGGGAATCAAAGCCGGGCATAAGCATTTATATGACGCTTCTTTTAAGACCGGATATCCCACCGGTAAAGGCGCCCATGCTGACACTGGTGGCGGCATGCGCAGCGGCAGAAGCGCTGAAGAAATGTACAGGTTTGGATGTGCAGATCAAATGGCCGAATGATATTGTCGTACATGGAAAGAAGCTGGCAGGTATTCTGACAGAGATGAGCACGGAGATTGATTATATCAATTATGTGGTGACAGGGATCGGCATCAATGTGAACACAGAACAATTTTCGAAAGAGATCGAGAATAAGGCTACATCGCTCTTTTTGGAGACTGGAAGTACGGTAAAACGCGCTTTGCTGATCGCAGAAATCGTAAGAGCTTACGAAGAATATTATGCAAAGTTTTTGGAGACGGAAGATTTGTCTCTGCTGAAAGAAGTGTATAATGAGAGGCTCGTAAACCGTGACAGGGAAGTGCGTATATTGGGGAATGATAAGACATATACAGCACGAGCTCTCGGGATTACTGCAACAGGAGAACTGATCGTACGCAGACAGGACGGGACAGAAGAAAAGATCTATGCCGGAGAAGTATCTGTCAGGGGTGTATATGGATATGTGTAGAACATGTGAAATAAGCACTATTTGATATCTCGTACGGGAAAGGGAACATATGGAAGAAGAAATCGTATTATGCGCGGCGAGCGCGTATGAACAAAAATTTTATTTAAATCCGGAGTTTAACGCACTGCCGGAAGGGATCAGACAGGAACTGCAGATCATGTGCGTGCTCTATACAGAGGATGTGGGCGGCGTTCTTATGCTTGTATTTGACGAAGAAGGCAATCTGGAATTGAAAGTAGAACATCGGGAAGAGGATTTTACTTTTGATGAGATCGGAAGTGTGCTTAAAATAAAGGAACTGCAGAAGACAAAGAGAGAATTGTTTGAATCATTAGAATTGTTTTTTAAGATTTTTTATTTGGGAGAAGAGTTTGAGGAGGAAAAAGATGCTTCTGACGATTGATGTGGGAAATACAAACGTGACAATGGGCGTATTCGAGGAAGAAGAGTTGATCGGAACATTCCGGATGACAACAAAACA
Source organism: Mediterraneibacter sp. ICN-202921 (assembly GCF_037890075.1). NCBI lineage: Bacteria > Bacillati > Bacillota > Clostridia > Lachnospirales > Lachnospiraceae > Mediterraneibacter > Mediterraneibacter sp. ICN-202921. Next base: position 67,166 of record NZ_JBBKBE010000005.1, read on the forward strand.
GGCACGTACATCCGATGAATATGGCTTTACCATCTGTGGCATATTAGAGCACAGAGATATTTCGCCTAAAGATATTAAAGCGGTGATCATAGCGTCAGTGGTGCCGGATATCATGCATTCTCTGATAAGCGGCATTATCAAATATCTGCATGTAAGACCGTTGATCGTTTCTGCCGGGATCAAGACAGGCATACGTATCGTGACGGAAAACCCAAAAGAGATTGGACCGGATCGTATCGTAGATGCGGTAGCAGGATATGAGAGCGCAAAAGGGGCAGTGATCGTCGTAGATTTTGGTACAGCTACGACCTATGATCTGATCGGACCGGATGGAACATTTGAAGCGGGTATCACGGCACCCGGTATAGAAACAGCGGGACGCTCCCTGTGGGGCGGAACGGCTATGCTCCCGGCAGTGGAGATCAAGAAACCGAAGTCGATTCTGGCAAAGGAAACGATCAGCAGTATGCAGGCAGGACTTGTGTACGGCGCGATCGGGCAGACAGAGTATATCATCCGGAAGATCAAACAGGAGGCGCCCTACGAGAAAATCGCCGTTATTGCAACAGGGGGACTGGGAAAGATCATAGCGGAATCTACGGACAGTATTGATACGTATGATCCGCAGCTTACTCTGAATGGTCTGCGTCTGATCTATAATAAAAATAAAAAATATTGGGATAATGTAAGATGAGACAATGTACGATAGGAAATGTAAAACTGGATAACTGTTATATATTGGGACCCATGGCAGGCGTGACCGACCTGCCATTTCGCTTGTTGTGCAAAGAGCAGGGAGCAGGGCTTATGTGTATGGAGATGATCAGCGCCAAAGGGATTTTGTACCAAAATAAAAATACAGAAAGCCTGCTTGCTATCGATCCGAAAGAAATGCCGGTTTCCCTGCAGCTGTTTGGCTCTGATCCAAAAATCGTCAGTGAGATGGCAAAACAGATCGAGGATCGTCCTTTTTCAATCTTAGATATCAATATGGGATGTCCTGTACCCAAGATAGTAAAAAACGGGGAAGGTTCGGCTCTTATGAAACAACCGAAACGGGTATATGAACTTGTAAATGCAGTTGTGAAAGCAATCCAAAAACCGGTTACGGTGAAGATCAGGAAGGGCTTTGACGAGGAACACGTCAATGCGGTCGAGATCGCAAAGATCGCAGAAGAGGCAGGCGCCTGCGCAGTGGCAGTCCATGGGCGGACAAGGGAACAGTATTACAGTGGGAAAGCAGATTGGGAGATCATACGGAAGGTGAAAGAAGCGGTGCAGATACCGGTCATCGGAAATGGGGATGTGACATCGGCGGAAAAAGCAGTCAAAATGCAGAAGATGACAGGATGCGACGGTGTGATGATCGCAAGAGGCGCACAGGGTAATCCCTGGATATTTTCAGAATTGACTGCTTATGAAAAGACAGGAGAGATTCCCGCCAGGCCGGATATCCAGGAGGTGAAGAACACCATGCTGCGGCATGCCTCTCTCCAGATACAGTGTAAGGGGGCGTATATCGGCATACGCGAGATGAGAAAGCATGTAGCATGGTATACGAAAGGACTTCATGGAGCAGCAAAATTGCGTGAGAAGATCAATACAGTGGAGTCTTATGAAGAACTGGAAAATCTCTTGACATCATTATAGGTATTGGGTATAATATTGAAATTGTGAAATATAATTGAAAAGAATGGTGTCTCTTCTGAAAAATACATGGAAGAGAAAAGCTTAAATCAATATAGAATAAAAAACACGGGAAAGAAAGGAAGCAGAAAGAATCATGGCAGAGGCAAAGAAAAGACTGCTGACTTATGCTGGATTGAAGGCTCTGGAGGATGAGCTTGAAAATCTGAAAGTAGTCAAACGAAAAGAAGTTGCACAGAAAATCAAAGAGGCGAGAGAGCAGGGCGACTTATCTGAAAATGCGGAATATGATGCTGCAAAGGACGAGCAAAGAGATATAGAGGCTCGTATCGAGGAACTCGAAGGCATCCTGAAAAATGCAGAAGTCGTTGTTGAGGATGAGGTTGATTTTGACAAGATCAACGTAGGGTGTAAGGTAAAAGTATTCGACATTACGTATGATGAAGAAATGGAATTCAAAATTGTGGGATCCACAGAAGCAAACAGTCTGGAGGGAAAGATTTCCAATGAATCTCCTGTCGGACAGGCACTTCTCGGAAAGAAAGTCGGAGAGATAGTAGACGTGGAGACACAGGCGGGAGTTATCCAGTATAAGGTCCTGGATATCAGCCGATCCATGTAAATAATGTTTTGAATCCAGACCCCTGTAATAAGGGGTCTGAATTCGCTTATAAAGAAAGGAGAAAAGCAGTGTCCAAACAGCAGAATAATCATGTACAGGAACCAGATCTGAACGAGTTAAGAAAGGTACGCCGGGAAAAACTGGCAGAGATACAAGCGAGCGGAAAGGATCCGTTTGCCATTACCAAATATGAGCAGACACATCACAGTAAGGAGATAAAAGAGCATTACGAAGAATTGGAAGGGAAAAAAGTTTCTATTGCGGGGCGTATGATGTCGAAACGTGTCATGGGAAAGGCCTCTTTTTGTAATGTTCAGGATCTGCAGGGAAACATCCAATCCTATGTGGCAAGGGACAGTGTAGGAGAAGAAAACTATAAAGAGTTCAAAAAAATGGATGTAGGTGACATGATCGGGATCGTGGGCGAAGTATTTAAGACGAAAACGGGAGAAATTTCTATCCATGCATCTGCTGTTACGCTGCTCTCAAAAAGTTTGCAGATTCTTCCTGAAAAATATCATGGCCTGACAAATACAGATTTGCGGTATCGCCAGAGATATGTGGATCTTATCATGAATCCAGATGTGAAAGATACATTTGTAAAACGTTCCAAGATTTTAAGAGCAATCCGTACCTATCTGGATGGACAGGGATTTATGGAAGTTGAGACACCGATGCTTGTAGCGAATGCAGGCGGTGCGGCGGCAAGACCATTTGAGACTCATTTTAATGCGTTAAACGAAGACCTTAAACTGAGAATTTCCTTGGAACTGTATCTGAAAAGACTGATCGTTGGAGGCCTGGAGCGCGTATATGAAATTGGTCGAGTATTCCGTAATGAAGGTCTGGATACAAGACACAATCCAGAGTTTACATTGATGGAACTTTACCAGGCATATACAGACTATCATGGTATGATGGATTTAACGGAGAATTTATATCGTTATGTTGCACAAGAAGTTCTTGGAACAACGCAGATTGTATATAAAGGTGTTGAGATTGATCTTGGAAAACCATTTGAGCGTATCACAATGATAGATGCCGTGAAAAAATACGCAGGTGTTGACTGGAACGAAGTTCATACATTGAAAGAAGCAAGAGCTCTTGCAAAAGAGCATCATGTAGAATATGAAGAACGTCATAAAAAAGGTGATATTCTTGCATTATTCTTTGAAGAATTTGCAGAGGAACATTTGATCCAGCCTACATTTGTAATGGATCATCCAATTGAGATCTCCCCTCTTACAAAGAAGAAACCAGAGAATCCGGAATATGTAGAACGATTTGAGTTCTTTATGAATGGTTGGGAGATGGCAAATGCTTACTCAGAGCTTAATGATCCGATCGATCAGAGAGAACGTTTCCGTGCACAGGAAGAACTTCTCGCACAGGGAGACGAAGAAGCAAATACAACAGATGAAGACTTTATGAATGCGTTGGAGATCGGTATGCCACCAACAGGCGGTATTGGATATGGTATTGACAGAATGTGTATGCTGCTGACAGGAGCAGAGGCAATTCGAGATGTATTGTTATTCCCGACAATGAAGTCACAGGGCGCTGCAAAGAACGAAGCAAACAACGCCGCACAGTCTGCTCCGGTAGCTGCAAAGGTAATTGTTCCGGCAGAAGAAGCAGCTGCACCGGCGAAGGCTGAGATCGATTTCTCCAACGTAGAAGTAGAGCCTTTGTTCGAAGATATGGTTGACTTTGAGACATTCAGCAAGTCAGATTTCCGTGCTGTAAAGGTAAAAGAATGTGAAGCAGTTCCAAAATCTAAAAAGCTTCTGAAGTTCGTATTAGACGACGGAAGTGGCGCAGATCGTGTGATTCTAAGCGGGATTCACGATTACTATGAGCCGGAAGAATTGGTCGGAAAGACATTGCTTGCAATCACAAACCTTCCGCCACGTAAGATGATGGGAATCGATTCCTGCGGTATGATCATCTCCGCTACACATCTTGTAGAGGGAAGAGAAGGACTCAATGTTCTGATCCTGGATGATAAGATTCCGGCAGGTGCAAAGCTGTACTAATTTGATATAAGGATGTACCGTTTTGCCTGATAAAACGGGATGTACTTCATTTGGTGAATTTCATAAAAAACAGCAATTTACATCAAACTTACATCATTTGATGCAGGAAACGATGCAGAGCTGAAAAAATTGCATAATTAGCAGAAAAAATGGGCAGTCCTACAAAGGATTGCCCATTTTTAGAAAGAGAACTATAAGTTGCAGATTATATTTTCATTGTAGTGGTTGGGAAGAATAGATATAATGAAGATATATATATAACGATAAATAAGAATTTGGAAAGGAGCGCTGAATATGGGATTATTTGATAAATTTAAGAAGTCTAATAATAATGTAAATGTATGCAAAAAAGAGTTAGCAACAGGTAGTGGTATGTGGGCACTTTGGGACTATGACACCTATAAAGAAATTGATGACTATGGTAAATGGGAACTATTTTTTTGTGAAAATGATGATATAAAGAAACAAATATCTAAAAATTATTTTGTACCAATATACATATTTGAAGATGGTTGTCGCTCTTTTACATTAAAAATAGATAGAGACTTGACAGAAAGAGAACAACGATATATTTGTGTGCAATCGGAGCCATATTTATTTAATGCAAACGGTAAAATTATCTTGTCAGGAATAGAATATATAAACAAAACTGTTTCAGAAGAAGAAGCAATTATATTAGAAGTTCCCCAAGGACTCTACCAAGTTAATGTTTATCTTTTGTCTTGGGACGAAGAACCTAATGCATATTTGAAAGATGGTTCTATAAATCCTAATGCTCTTTCTGATTTTGTGGTAATTTTAAAATCTAATGCAGATGTAAATAAGATGTATCGTTCGAAGATTAATACTTTTTCAGAAGATGATTAGTATCATATAACATTTAGTAACGCAAAGATTTGAGGTGATTAATACAGACATTAAGTATCTTAATCCGAAGCATTTTTCTAAATGAATTTATAAAGTATTGTAGACTCATTAAAGAATGATATATCTGGAAAATAAAAGATGAGTCTTAGCTGTTAGCATAAAATTGCAGTTTGAATAAGAAAATTGAAAAAGTACGAAAATCTCTTGACCTGTACGCAGCGTACACTCTTATACTATCACCAAAAGGAGGTGTTCCCGATGCTATTGAACGAGATTATAAATGAAGTCGGAATGACAAAGCGTGCAGTTAAGTATTATGAAGAAAAAGGTTTGTTATCAGTAGAGAAAGATAGCAACGGTTACCGCAACTATTCTGTACAAGATGTTGAAACTTTAAAAAAGATTTCAGTATATAGAAAGCTTGGTATTGGTATTAAAGATATACAAAGTCTTTTGGAAAGTGGAGATAAAAGCATTCTTCTTCGTATTTACCAAGAAAAACTGAGGGAAAAGGCTTTACAAGAATCAGAACTTGAAGCTTTGAGAGAATTTATTGATGATGGTAATGCAGATAAAGCAAATGAGTTGCTTGATTACCAGACTGTTGAAAATGCAATTGAGTCTTTGCTGCCGGGAAAAGATTGGGGCATTTACTTAAAAAGTCACTTTAAACCATTTCTTCATATAAGAATAAGAACGCCGGAGCAGAAGCAAGCTCTAAGGAATATATTAGAGTATTGTGATGAAACTACATTGAAAATTCCTTTTATTATGGGAATAGGAGTGAAGCTGGCAGGCGGGATTATTCAAGAAACAAGAACTGCTGATGAGATGATAGCCCATTATCGTGATATGAGTGAAAGCGAATACGAAAGATTAAAAAAAATGGTATGGAAGGGTGCTGAAATGAAAACTGGTATCATGAAATACCATCCCTCGTTTGTCGCACAGAGAAAAATGCAGAAAGAGTTTCAGGATAAAGGATATAATGATATATTCATTCCTAACATGATGGTTCTGTCACCGCAGTATGCAGAATATAAGAAAGCATTAAATAAAGTGAACGATAGAATGTGCAGAGAGCTTGGACTGCACTATGATAGCAATTACAACTTGGCTATAAAAAAGTCCAAGTGAAATTGCTGTATCTAATTATAGAGTAAAAGACTGATGCAATGCAATTTCCAGCTTTACAGAGAGATTGAAAACATGTAAGCGTCTAGATTTTATGCTATAATTACAGATGTTAGTTTGCGTTGCTTGTGGCAACGACTGTTTTGATATTTAATAGATGTATCAAAACAAAGGAGGCACAGGTTATGTTAAATGAAAATATTAGAAATCTGCGAAAAGCAAAAGGGCTTTCACAAGAAGAGCTGGCTATAAAGCTAAATGTAGTAAGGCAAACAGTATCGAAATGGGAAAAAGGATTATCGGTTCCTGATTCAAGTTTGCTTGTCTCATTAGCAGAAGAGTTGGATACTTCTGTAAGTATTTTGCTCGGAGAAACTGTACAGGAAGAAAGTTTGAATGAAGGAAGTTTAAAGAATATTTCTGAAAAACTCGAAGTGATCAATCTTCAGCTTGCAAAAAGAATTGAGATGAGAGCTCCAACAATTCGTTGTCTGCTCATTATAGTGTGTGCGATCATTATAATAGTATTTATTGCTCTTGCAGGTATCAATAGTGAATATTTGACTTGGAATTTTAATGACCCGGAGTTGGCAATTGTAGGTACTCTATTACATGGCTTTGAATTTTTGTTTGTAAGATTGGCGCCATTCGTTTTTATAAGTTCTGTAATTGGAATTATATTCACATATAGAAAACAATAATTTCCAGTTTGTGGAATTGCTCTTTGAGAGAGGAACACCCTTTCTCAAAGAGCTTTTTTATTCACATATTCGCAAACTTGGGGAAATATCCTTTTCTTCATATAATAAAGCCAAAGGAAGGAGAGGATTTGCTATGCGTAATCTTTTGTCAGAAGTACATCCGGAGCTTATTAGAGAATGGTCAGATAAGAACCTACCGCTGACACCTGATAAGGTAACCTTTGGTTCAAATAAAAGAGTTTGGTGGAAAGGTGTTTGTGGTCACGAATGGCAGACAAGCGTTAAGGCTCGTTCAAACGGAGAAAAATGCCCGATATGTTCGGGAGCAAGAGTAGTGAAAGGAATTAACGATTTAGCAACACTGAAGCCGAGCGAGGTTTCAATAGGTTCTCATAAAAAGGTTGTATGGAAAGGAAAATGCGGGCACGAGTGGATAGCCACTATAAAAAGCAGAGCGACATACAGTTATATTTCTGTGCGATACCTGCTGTCTGAAAGATTGAATTTTCTAAGTCCTGTTTCTCTTTTGCTTTATTAAGTGTCTCTTGGTGCTGTGCCTGTCCAAAACGGTTGATGAAAATAAAATCTGTGTATCCGCCAATTGTAACTTCACAGTGAATGCCCAGATCTTTCTGTTTCTGCTTTTCAATTTCAAATGCTTCTCTTACAAAATCGAGCATAGGGACTTAAAGCGTCTGGATTATCAGCAGGAAGAAGGACTTATGAGCAGTCTTTCGCTTGGTGTAAATCATATTCCTATTAAGAGAGCGTTGACAACGACCAGTACAGCTATTTTCGTACCATTTACCACACAGGAATTATTCATGGGCGGTGATTCTTTGTATTATGGATTGAATGCTACCAGCAATAATCTGATCGTGGTAGACAGTAAGGATTATATCAATCCGCTGCCTTCCGCTTGTATATCAGAATTATTTTTCTGATCCCAAACCAGAAAATATGCCGATTCCTGGAGATTTGTATGACTGTCTCCGAAAACAGAAGGAATCCCAGGCACAAAGGATTGTTACAGCTTTGATATCAAGGAACTTGGAAAGAAAATCTACTTGGTACTATATTGATGAATGCCATCTCCTTCTGAAAGAAGAGCAGACCGCAGCTTATTCGGTAGAGATCTTCAAGAAGTTTAGGAAGTGGGGAGGAATTCCGACTGGAATCACGCAGAATATAAAGGACATCCTTTCCAGCCGGGAAATCGAAAATATTTTTGAAAATAGTGATTTTATTTTAATGTTAAATCAGGCTGCAGGTGACCGGCAGATCCTGGCAAAACAATTAAATATCTCACCGTATCAGTTGTCTTATGTTACGAATTCTGGGGAAGGAGAAGGGCTTCTCTTTTATGGGACAACAATCATTCCGTTTAAGGAAAAGTTTGATAAGTCCCTAAAGTTATATTCTCTCATGACAACAAAGCCAGAAGAAGTGGAGCAAAGGGAAAAGGAAGGGAGGATTCATTAGTCAAAATGTGATATAAAAATCAATATAAGTGTCAAATCATTACAAATGCATTGAATTAGAAGTGATTAGGCATTATAATAAAGAAAAACGGAGGTGTGAAATATGTCAAGTACAATACAAATTCGAGTCGATGATGAGTTAAAAACGAAATCCGATCAGCTTTTTAAAGATCTTGGAACAGATACAACTACAGCGATTCGGATGTTTTTAACGCAAGCTGTGGCAAATAATGGTTTTCCATTTGAAATTAAAAGAATAGTACGAAGTCCATATAGTCCTATGACGGAAGAAGAGATTTTAGAAAAACTGGAGAAATCCAGAGAGTCAGCAGCAAAAGGAAATTACAAATCAGCGGAAGTGGCTGTTTCAGAACTGAGGGGAAAATATGGATTATAAGGTTGTTGTTACATCAGATGCAGAAGAAGATTTCGATAGATTTATTCAATATCTTCTCTTTGAAAAGAAAAATGAACAAGCAGCCAGAAATATTCTTGATGATTTTGAAGATACATTAAATTGCTTGAAAAATGTTGCAGGAAGTTTGTCTTTATGTGAGAACCAAAGACTTAGAGCGTTAGGTTATCATAGAATGAATTTTTTAAGACATCGATATTTTATGCTCTATAGAATCGAAGAAAATATGGTGTTCATAGATAACATATTTCATGAACTTCAAGACTACGAAAACAAAATGAAATAAAATCGAGATAACAAAATAAAGGAAAAGTCATTTACTGTAAAAATGTAAATGGCTTTTTTGTTTTTCTCGATGGAAAGGAGAATATATTTTGCAGGAAAAGAATTTGCAGGAAAAGATACGGTCGTGCCCAAAATGACAAGAGACGGCCTGACAGAAGAAAATCTGGCAGATGGCTCCGTAAAAGATATCAGCCATAAAAGCCGGGGCAGACCGCCGGAAATGAAACAGGACTTTGTTTTTGACCGGGAAAAGAAGAAAGCGGAGCTGCCGGATGGACAAGGCGGGGAATGTTATTGATTTTAGGAGTATTCATATCTGTTATAGGAATTGTAAATATAAAAGGAAATATTAGCACAATTCATTCTTACAACAGGCGAAAAGTAAAAGAAGAAGATATACCAAAGTATGGAAAAACGATTGGAATCGGAACACTGATTATAGGAATATCTCTTGTGTTAGGTTTTATCGCTTCGTTTTGGAGCGGAGAAATTATGGGCTTTATCATTCTGCCAGCGGTTATTGTCGGATTGGGGTTGATGCTTTATGGGCAATTCAAATATAACAAGGGTATTTTTTGAGTAGTAGATATAAAATTATATTAGACAAAAAGCAGCATAGAAATGCGGTGTTTTTTATTTTCAGACGGAAAGGAGAGCGAAAAATCATGAAGCAAACAAAATGGTAAGATCCAAAGAAGATTATACGGAACTGACTGCACTTGCAAAGGAAGGAATCTCGAGCCGAGCAGGGTTTAAAAAACTGAGAGGAAGCGGACGGTTATAATAGAAAATCAGTTATATAAAATGGAATTCTAAATTTAATCTTACCGCATATTTTTTACTTTTCCTCATGGTCATGAGGATTTTTTGCTTAAATCCTATCTATATGAACCATTCTGCTTTTTGGCTTTCTACAAGAGTATAGCAGAGGTGATCATACAGCAGGAATCCATTCCCATCATCTTACGTGGCGGGAGGCTTATGATTGCAACTTCAATTCATTTTACATGGATAAAGTCTATATCCATACATCTCACCACTTGTAACTTTTTCACATTCAAAAATTGCTGTATCGGGAGAAAAAGCAGCATATTTTTTTGAATAATTGATATCTTCATATGGATAAATTAGCAATGGCGTTAGTGCTGTATAAGCATTTTTGAATATTTCATCATACACCACTTCATTGTTTAAAACAAAAATCATTCCTGAAGTTAAATCAAGGGAACCTTCATATCGCACCCCTATTGCTTCTTCAATCTCTTTTTGGGTAATAGGATATCTAAAAATCAGTAAGGTATCCCATTCAAACTGTGTAAAATCAGATATTTTTACACAAGTTTTTTCCTGCATATTTTCATCTAAATATGAAAATATGTCCTTTTGTAACGACACATTTTGACTTTTACATCCCCCCAAAATAGTTACTAACATAATAAATAGGCATACTATTTTTATTAACTTTTTAAACATTTTGCTGCCTCCTTAAACCTCATTGCTAGAGAGTTGACGGGTTATTTTTTAAATGATATTGCTTTATATTTGTAAATTCCTCGCTGCTTGATGAAAGGACATTCCATTATTTGAATACCAAGTTCTTGTGCAATGAGATAAGGGGTACGAGTTCCACATCGTCTGCATATTTGCTTGGATTTTATCAGTATGATACATTTTACAGAAACTAGTTTTATATTAGCTTTTTTACGGGGCTTAAATACATCAGCTTCTGTAATTGAAATCGTAAATCTGTTGGACAAAGTCCTTGGAATGAAAACATTCAGTCATTTGTTTCCGGTTATTCTGACAGACAATTATTTCTGAACGTATTATACCATATCGAAATACGAATGAAAATCTGAGGATCTTGGTACAGATACAACTACAGCAATTAGGATGTTTTTAACACAAGCTGTGGCGAATGACGGTTTTCCATTGGAAATCAAAAGAATAGAGGAAATGAATTTTTAAAGAGAGCAATGATATGATAGAAAAAGGCTATAAGATGACAGAAAAGGTTATAAGATGACAGAAAAAGGGGTTTGTTGTCTTGCTTATAGCAATGCAGTATAATAGACGTAGAAAAAGCGAAAAATACGGGAGGGATAACCATGAGGCTGGTCAAAGGGGTAACTGCGGGATTTCTTACGCTGACTATGGCGTTAAGTTTGATGCCGCAGATTGTATTTGCCGAAGAAACAACGGATTCTCATCTTCAATATGATGTGACACAAGAGAGCAGTGGAGAAAAAACAGAAGAGTATGATGTGACACAAGAGGGCGGAGAAACAGATCCGGAAGAGCAGGATGTGACACAAGAGAGCAGTGAAGAAAAAGCAGAGGCTTTGAAATCTGAAGCGATTGGAACGGAGGAAAAGGCTCAGAATCCGCCTGTTGCATATTCTGCAAAAGTAAATACGGCTGCTTCTTGGGGCGATTTGAAAACGGCGATTGAAGGAGCCTCTGTCGATACGACGATTTCAATCAGTGGAAGGATCGTAAAGAGTTCGTCAGATGAAAGAATTACGATTCCGGCCGGCGTAGAAATTACTTTGGCAGGAACAGACGCGATAATCGTGCGTCCGTCAACATCTGACGTGGGAGAATTTTATGTTGGTGACAATGGGCGATTAACATTGCAGGGAAATTATGTAATAGAAGCAGACCAGTATGACCAAGGAAAAGGTACATTAGCTCATGCAAATTTTGTTGAAGTGAGTGAAAATGGGATATTTTCGCTAGACGGCAGTTTGAAAGCCAATACTTCAGATGGCTTTTTTAATGGAAGATATGGCGTAAAAGGTTTGATATATTGCCAAGGTCAAATGCGGATGTCAGAGCAGGCATCTATATCAGGTTGGACGGTTTATGATACAACATCGAGGGCAGACAGCAGAAATGCTGCCGTTGTACTTGATGGCGCCAAAGCAAGCTTTGTCATGGATGGCGGCGAGATCACCGGTAATTATAATGTAGGCTCAAATGCTGTTGCAGGAGCTGCCGTTCAAGTTCATAATGGGGCATCTTTTGTTATGAACAATGGAAATATCCATGATAATGGAGTGATCGCTAAACCCAAAGATAATGTACATTATGGCGCCGGGGTTTTTGTATATGGAGAAAACAGTTCTTTTAAAATGACAGGAGGAGCGATCCAAAGTAATGATGGTATGGTTGGCGCCGGAGTGTATGTCTATGGTTCTTTAAATGGAAAAGCTTCCTTTGAGATGACGGGCGGAAAAATTGATGATAACAGTATCACAAACGTAGGAAAATATGCTTGTGACGGCGGCGGTATCTATGCAAAGTATGCCAAGGTTGATATTTTGGGAAAAGAGAATGCAAAAATAAGCATTTCAAATAATGGAACAAAAGATTTCGGTACGGAATATAATTCTGCACAAAGCAGTGGAGGCGGAATTTATGCAGAAAAAAGTACAGTAAATTTAAATTATGTTGTAATTGATCATAACACTGCATGCGGAAACAATACCCAGGGAGGAGCCGGAATCTGGACAAAAGACAGCGATGTTACCATTAAGGGAGGAAGTATTTCAAACAACCAAGGCGGGAAATATAATCAAAACGTGTATGGAGGCGCATTAAGAATCGAAGGAACTGGAAATGTGCGTGTAGAAGCTGTGACCTTTGAGAATAATCGGGTTTCTCCTGAATCGGATTATCAATGGAATGTCGGGCACGGCGGGGCGATCATGATGAATGGTGAAGATACACTTGTGCTTCAAGATTGTGTCATAAAAGGAAATCATGCAAGTGGTTCCGGCGGCGGTATCTATGCAAATCAAGGCGTGACAGAAATAAAAGGCAGTACGGTGATCGAAGGGAATACCTGCAACAATAATAGAGAGCAATGGAAGGAATGGCTTGGTGAAGCGGTTTGCATTACTTCCATTGCAACAGTAAAGGTTTATGATCAAGTACAGATTGATAAAGAGAATACAGTAGGTTTGGAAAGTGACAGGAATGGAACAGCAGTTCTTACTATGGCAAATGCATATACGGGAATCAGTGAAGAATATCCGGTTGCTATAGAAAGTATGAGCCAAGATGTCGAACAACTTCCAGACACAAAAGGGACACCGTTGGTTGCCTTTTTAGATGAAGCAGGAGGCGAGCAAGGTGCGGCATATGCAGACGAGCATCACCATTTTATCGTAAGTTCTTATATGCCTGCGACATTACATATCGGTCGAAGTGAAGAAAATAAAAATATTTTAACTTATGTTGCAAACCGTGCTCCGGTAATTTACGCGGAAGATAAGACTCTTGCGGTGGGAGATACGTTTAAACCGTTGGAAGGCGTATCGGCAAAAGACGCAGAAGACGGAGATCTTACGTCAGCAATAGAAATTGTGGAGAATGAGGTGGACACAAGCAGATCCGGGGGTTATAAAGTAACATACCAGGTGACAGACAGTAATGGTGTTTCTGTGACGAAGACGATCAAAGTTACTGTAAAAGAAAAAGGTACGTCGACAGTTCCAAATGATCCGGATAAACCAAACAAACCAAATGGGCAGAATACAGCAAATACACCGGGCGATAATAAAACCGAAGCTGCGGGAAGTGTAGCAACGGGGGATCATGCTAATATGACGGTTTGGATCGTGTTACTGGCTATTTCTGGTGTCGGAGCATTTAGTATATATAGAAGAAAACGAAAATCAAATTAATAATATCTTATAAGGACAGCGGTCTAAATATGGGCGCTGTTCTTTTTTAATCTATGTATTTATGTAAAGTTGCAAAAAATAACCAACATTTTTGTTGAAATGGAAAGTGACAGATTGACTGAATTTTTGTTTAAAAATGTAATTAAAGGGATTGTTTGTGTAAAAGAAGGGATTTTTATACCCCACCTATAGATTTAGAATGTAACCATCAAAGAAAACAGAGCATAATTTTTTGAAAAATGGAGGAGATCATAATGAAGGGATTTCATACAGGAGATGGTTACATGGGACTGGTAGAGGGCAGATATATCTTATTTGCCAGCGAAGCGGATTACTATGATTATATGAACGATCGATAAGATTGTGAGTTGAGAAAGATCTGGAATTATCTGAGAAGGTTCGGGTGCGTGAGATTGTAGAAACGAAAGGAGAAACAAGATGAGAAAAGTATTTATCACACTGACAGGAACGAAATACTATTACGGAGCTGATTTTCTGAAAAAAGGAATGAAAATTAAATTGGAGAAAGAACCGGACAATAAGTATGATAAAGAAGCGATTAAAGTGATGTATGACGGGCTTGGAAAGATTGGATATGTGGCGAATAGTTCCTATACAGTCATCGGTGAATCGATGAGCGCCGGCCGCCTGTATGATAAAATTGCAGATACTGCGTATGCAAAAGTGGTATTGGTTACAACATCAGGGATTCTTTGCAAAGTTTGTAAAAAGAGTTTCAAGGACGGACAGGATCTACAATTGGCATAAAGCAGCCGAGCGATCACGTTTCCTTCCATATATGTCCGAAATGTCAGCACGTGCATAGAGGAGTATACATAGATGTAGCTCTTAACTCATACATTTCTTGTATTTGAATTTTATGTAAAGTATAATGTGAGAAAGGGAGTTTCGGAAAAATGCAAAAGATTTTTGTGAAGTAGAGTACCTGAAGAAGATACTGTCCCTACAGAATGAATATACGAGAAGATGAAGGGAGTCAAACACGATGCCCAAGGGAACAAATCAGAAATTTAAGTTATATCGGTTGGCACAGATCATGCAGGAAAATACAGATGATGAACATTATATCACGATGCCGGAAATTAAGGCGGCTTTGGAGGAATATGATGTGACAGCAGACCGAAAGAGTATTTATGCGGATCTGCGAGATTTGCAAGCTCTGGGGGTAGAAGTAGAAGGGGAGTCTGTCGGAAACCGTTATCATTATCATGTAGTGAGCCGCCTGTTTGAATTGCCGGAACTAAAACTTCTGGTGGATGCGATCCAGTCTTCTAAATTCATCACAGAAAAGAAAACGAATGCCTTGATCAAAAAGCTGGAAAAGCTTGTCAGTAAGTATGACGCGCAGAAGCTGCAGAGACAGGTGTATGTATCCGGCAGGATCAAGACGATGAATGAAAGTATCTATTATATAGTGGACGCGATCCATAATGCTATATCGGAGAATAAGAAGATAAAATTCCAGTATTATCAGTGGAATGTAAAAAAGGAAATGGAACTTAGGCATGGCGGGGCATGGTATCATATCAGTCCGTGGGGACTTTCCTGGGATGATGAAAATTATTATCTGGTCGGATATGATACAGAGGCAGAGAAGATTAAACATTACCGGGTGGATAAGATGCTCCATATCAGGATGTCAGACGAAGCAAGGGAAGGCAGAGAACATTTTAAAAAATTAGATATGGCGGATTATGCCAAGAAAAGTTTTGGCATGTTCGGCGGAAAAGAGCAGACTGTAAAACTTCTGGTGGCTAATGCGCTGGCAGGAGTTATCATCGATAGGTTTGGCAAAGAGGTTATGTTGATACCGGCAGATGAAGAATATTTTACTGTCAATGTACATGTCCATGTCAGCAGGCAGTTCCTGGGGTGGGTGTTTTCGCTTGGAAAGAACGTCAAGATCATCGGGCCCGATGAAGTGGTGGAACAGATGAGACAGGAGGTTCAAAGATTAACAGAACAGTATAGTTGTTGACATGGCTCTCTGCGAAAAAGGATAAGGGGCAGAGAGCGGTGTGCGGATGCATAGAAAGTATAGATATAGGAGCTTATAATACGTGTTTAAATGGATGTAAATACTGTTATGCGAATTCTAGTCCGATAACGGTCAAAGAAAACATAGAGAAATATGATCCGCGTTCTCCTCTCCTATGCAGCGACATTACAGAAAAAAACGCTGAAAACATGTCTGTTTTCAGCGCTTTTTTCTGTAACGATCTTAACTGATTTTGATTGAGGTTACGATATCCCTGCATGCGGAATAAAAAATACCTACATCGACAGAGTTAGCGATATATTTTACGCCTAGAGATTTCCAGTAGAGCGCGTCTTTTGATGTATCAACAAAAGTGCCGACAGCAACATTAGCGTTTTTGGCTTTTTCAACAATGAGTTTCATTTGCTCGATCACATTTGGATGATGTACATTTCCAGGCAGTCCAAGTGATTGAGATAAATCATAAGGTCCGATGAAAATAATATCGATCCCGGGGACGGATAATATTTCATCCAAATTTTGGATTCCCTCGATTCCTTCTATTTGCAGGATGATCATTGCTTTATTTGCTTCTTTGAAATATTGAGATTTTTCAAGAGAAGAGTATTCTGCTGCTCTTACGTATCTGCATACGCCTCTATTTCCCTGGGGATAAAATTTGGCATATTGTATGGCTTTTTCTGCTGCTGTTTTATTATTTATCTGTGGGATCTGGATCCCGGCAGCGCCTAAATCCAAAGCTTTGCTTATATATTCTTCGCAGTTATCGGCTACACGTACGATGGGCAGCGTATCTGTACATTCGCACGCACGGATCAGATTGGGAAGGTGTTCATAACTGACCGGGCCATGTTCCATATCGAGTATACAAAAGTCGATTCCGCTTTTTCCAGAACTTTCGATAAATGAACCATCGTTGGTTTTGGAAAAGATACCAATGACGCAATCGGAATCCATTTGTTGCTTAAATGTGCGTATATCTGACAGTTTCATTGAGAAAGCCTCCTTTGCTTAAATGCTAGAGATGGAGAAAAATTTATTCTTCATTAGTTGTTTCCGTGTTTGACTCTTTCCTGATAAGATCTAGGTAATTATAAAGCGTAAATCGTGATATCTTTAAATGTTCACAAATCCGTTCGCTAGATTTGGTCACTAAAAAAGCACCCTTTTGATCTAAATATCTGACAAATTCAATCTTTTCTTCTCGTGAAAGCTCATCTACAGGTTTTCCGGCTCGGTTGTCGGCTTGAGTAATTAAAAATTCCAGGACTTCTGTAATATTATTTGCAAATACTTCTGAATCGGAAGGGGAATCAGAAGGTAAGATATTTGCCGCGGCAGGCTTTTGTGAAGTGGGAAGAATACTTTGGTCAGTATCCTCTTCTATCTCATAGCTATTGTATCGCTTTAAAAATTCTTCTAATCGTACAGTTTCGGTGATGTCGAGATTGATGCATAAGCAGCCAATAACATTACCTTCATCATTTTTGATAAACATAGTAGAGGAACGCAGGATCTTGCCGTCTCTTGTGTATACAACATAATTGTAACGGTCCCCTTCTTGTACGGTGCCGCGAAGGACTTCCAGGCCGAGATTACTTCCGCAGTCTCCTATATTTCTGCCGGTAATATGTCCGTTTCTTATATCGACAATAGTATGATTATAATCTTTTGTCAGATCATGAAGGATTATTTCGCAATTTGAACCAAATTGATGTTCTAACATGGACATAAGACGTTGCCATGTATCCCAATCGTCATAAATAGTCTTCATTATAAAGTTCCATCTCCCTTGTATTAGTTTTGATAATGAAATGTTAGCATATAAAATGTTATCTGTAAAGATGTAATATAACAAAAAGTATGGTTTGTGTGGCTTTTTGATGAAAAAAGAATATAAAAAATGATGAAGCTGACAAAAAATAATGAAAATATTAGATGACAGATGG
The DNA here is from genome assembly GCF_037890075.1 of Mediterraneibacter sp. ICN-202921. NCBI lineage: Bacteria > Bacillati > Bacillota > Clostridia > Lachnospirales > Lachnospiraceae > Mediterraneibacter > Mediterraneibacter sp. ICN-202921. The sequence goes on from NZ_JBBKBE010000005.1 coordinate 85,014, forward strand.
AGGAAATATTTAAAATTTCAAACAAATTGTATTGCTTTTTGGTGGCGAAATAATGATGAAAAATATGGAAAACAAGAAAAATATAGTGGAAATAGGTGCAAAAAACAAAAAAATTGTTGAATATGCATAAAAATATGAGATATAATTATGTAAATTTACTATTTACAAAAATCAAATTAATTGTTAGTATTCAAATAAATAGTTTGATTAATCAAAAAGCACGTGTGAAATGAAAGTAACTAGAAAATTTAGCAAAGACGGAGGTTGAAATATGAGTGCAGAGGAAAGAGTAAAGGAATTAGGTATTATTCTTCCTATTCCTGCAAAGCCGGTAGCAGAATATGTCCCTGTGAAGCAGGTGGGAAAGCTCTTATATATATCAGGGCAGGATTGTAAAAAAGATGGAAAACTTCTTTATGAAGGAAAAGTCGGAAAAGAGCTTACTGTAGAGCAAGGCCAGGAAGCGGCAAGGCAGTGTATGATTAACGCGCTTGCAGTTTTGAAACAATATTTAGGAAATTTGGATGAGATAAAGCAAGTTGTGAAAGTATTAGGTTTTGTCAATTCTGCGGATGGGTTTGTGCTGCAGCCGGCGGTGATAAATGGGGGATCAAAGTTATTGGTAGAAGTATTTGGCGAAGATGGAAGACACAGCAGAAGCGCGATATCTTCAAATGAATTGCCTTTTAATACACCGGTAGAAATTGAATTGATCGTGGAAATAAAGTAAAAGGATGATAGAGGAGGAGAGAGAATGGATATCATTACAATTTTGATCATGGCATCGATCGTAGCGTCTACGCTTTTGATGATCATTGGACCGATTTTGGAATTCAGAGGTAAAATTTTCTTCTTAGAAAGCAAACATGCACCTGTTACGAGCAAACGGTACGGAATGTGGATCATGGCATTGGGAGCGGCTATGTTTATAGGCGGATGTGTATTGAGGAGTATGATCTCCGGACAGATCATCAATATTCTTGTTCTTGGAGGATATGCGGTATGGTTTGTAGGCGGCTTTATTAGCGTAAGCCGAAATGAGGTTATTAAGATGTTAGAAAAATAAGGGGGTGTTTTTGTGAATATTTCATTTCTTGATATTGCAATTATGGTATTATATTTAGTGTTCACATTATTTATAGGATACTATGTCTCAAAAAAAGTAAATGGTTTTGAGGATTTTGCCTTGGGCGGCCGGTCGTTTGGCCCATTTGCCCTGGCGGCAACATTTGGAGCAACGAATTTTTCTACATGGAGTATGGTCGGAAAGCCTGGTGTTGTTTATAATTCTGGTATCTCGGTTGTGTGGATCGCGCTGAATGCCTGTGCTTGTGTGCTGGCAGCGGTCGTGTTTGTGCCTATTTATCGTAAGTTGCGTTATACAACGATGTCAGAGATTTTTGAAGACAGATATGACGGAAAGGTACGAAGTGTGATCAGTGTGATCTGGGTCATTGCAGATACAATGAACCGCATGGGTGTTACTACTTATGCGGCGGCAGTGATTATAAGTCTGTTATTCGATATTCCTTTGTGGATTGTGATCATTGGTACAGCGATCATCGTTTTGATCTATACCTATCTTGGCGGTCTGACATCCGTTGTTGTAACAGATGTTATTCAATTCGTCCTGATGTGGATCGGCTTATTTATTGGAATGGTATTTATTTTTAAAGAATTTGGCGGATGGACTGGACTGGTTGATGCTGTTCCGGCGGAAATCATGGAAATTGTTCCCGGAATCGAACATCCAAACGGATGGCCGTATATTATCGCGATGACATTATTAGGCTTCCCTTATTTTATTACGAGTCAGTTTGTTATGCAGCGTGGATTGGGAGCCAAAACAGTAAATGTTGCCAGATGGGGAATTTTATTTGCAGGACTGATTGCAATCCCAATGGCGATCATGGAGATCCTTCCGGGAATTGCTGCGAAAGCAATGCTTGATCCAGCTACTGTTGCGTCTATGAATCCGGATATGGTCGGACCGACTATCTTTATGCAGTTATTGCCGACAGGGTTATTAGGAATTTTCTTTTTCGCACTTATAGCAGCCGGGCTGTCTACTGCTGATTCAGCACTGTGCGCTTCTTCTTCTTTGATCACAGAAGATTTTTATAGAAAATGGAAGCCAAATGAATCTTCAGAAAAGTATTTAAAAGTGTCTCGTATCGTAACGATCATCATGGCTGTTTTGGGAACATGTTGGGCATTGTTAGTGCCAAAGATCGGCGGCGCATTGAATGCGATCCTGAATGTAATTGCGATAACAGATATGCCAATATTTGTAATTATTGTTTTAGGATTATTTATTAAGAAGATAAATGCGACAGGAGCATTGGCAGGACTGCTTGCAGGAACAGTGTGCGGAGCAATCGTATCCTTTACCGGAACCGGCGGGATCCAGGCACTGGCAGCTACAACGGCCACAAGTACATGTGTATCATTGATTGTTTGTCTGTTTGTTTCTTATCTGACAAGAAGAAGTACAGTGGAAGAAAATAGAATGAGTAAGTTCTTTAACAGAATTTCTATGCCGGAAGAAGAGTAATGAAAAGAAGAGGGTGTCTTAATTTGCAGGATTAAGGGGCCCTCTTTGATAAGTAGGAGGTTTATATGAAAAAAGTTAAGTTTGGAATTGTAGGAGTTGGAGACTTTGGGGTCATGCATATTCAGGCATTAAAACAATTGCCTGAGGCGGAAGTCCATGCAGTCAGCTGTAGAACAGAAAGCCGATTGAAAACAATCTGTGAGAAATATAAAATTCCTAATTGGTATACGAATGTGGATGATCTTATGAATGATCCGGAGATCGATGTGATCATTGTTGCTACAGGGGAGGATACACATTACAGCTTTACAGAGAAGGCGATCCGGGCCGGAAAACATGTGTTATTAGAAAAACCCATTTGTTTAAATATGGAAGATGGGAAAAAGCTGCTAGAATTAGAGCAAAGTACGGATCTATATATTTTGCCGGGACATATCTTACGTTATGACGCATCTTACAATAATGCTTATAGAATATTACAAAATGAAGATATGTATGGTAAAATTTTATCCATCAGAGTAAAAAGAAACGTACCGATCGAGAGATTTTCGCTGCATTCAAGAACACATCCGGTTTTTATGGCATTGGCGCATGACATAGATATCATTACATGGCTGACAGATTCTCACATAAAAAGCGTCTGCGGGATCCAGAAAAAATCGAAAGAGGAATATAGAAGTCCTGATATTGTGTTTGGGATCGCAGAAATGGAAAATGGCGTAGTATGTAATCTGGAAACGCAGTGGAGGCTGCCTAATGAATTTGGACAGTATTTGGATACGGAATTGACAGTGATGACGGAAAAAGGGCAGTTGAAATTGAATTGTCCGGGGAATACACTTGTATCTATGTTTGATGGAAAGTTAGAAAGTCATGACATGACATTATGGCCGGAAATCAACGGTGAGATTACAGGAGCTTTGGTAAACGAAAATAAGCATATGATCGATCTGGTTTTGGGGAGAACGAAGAAACCGGTCGTTACTGTTGAACAGGCAGTGCGCGGTATTGAATTTTGCCAGTATTTAATTGAATCTTGTAATACCGGTAAAATTGTGGAAAGGGGATGAATAGCCAAATGAGATTAACGGAAGATATTTACTTGGTGGGAAGTGCGGAATTTGGGCTTTCCAATGCCTATGACTGTCATGTCTATTTGATCGATGGCGGCGAGGAAGCGGCATTGATCGACTGCGGCGTGGGCTATGATACCGGACAGATCATCCGAAATATAGAAAAATATATAGATATAAAAAGATTGAAAAAAGTATATCTTACACATCTGCATGCGGATCATTGCGGGGGTGGAAGGGATCTGCAGGAGTTTGGGATAAAAATCGCCGCGCCCCGAAATGAATGGGAAGATATGCAGGCGCATCCGGATGAGGTAAGAGAAGCTTATGAAATTTCTCAAAATTCAGGGTGTTATCCGGAAGGCGAAGAATTTATTTTTCCAAATCCTGACTTGTATGTGACGGATGGAGAAGAACTTAAAGTAGGAAAATATACAGTAAGATGTATTGAATTACGTGGGCACAGCGCAGGGCTGATGGCATATTTTTTAGATGATGGGAAAAGAAAGATCCTGTTTTCCGGAGATTATGTCTTTGTCAATGGACTAGTCGGCCTGTTGAATTGTCCGGGCTGTGATCTATCTTTATATAGACAAGATATTAAAAAATTAAAAGGACTTGAAGCAGATATATTATTGCCGGGACATCGGATGGTCGTAATGGATCGTGCGCAGGAACATATAGACAAAGCGATTTATCATATGTCCAGAGCATTTATTCCGCCGTCGTTTTAAGAGTGAGAAGAGTATGAAAAGAGAAATCAGTCAGATATTAAAAGAGTTTGTTGAAATTCCAAGTGTAAATCCGGGAGATTGTAAGTTAGAAGACAACGATTTTTTCGGAGAAGCTGCTTTTGTGGACCATGTGTATGAAATGTGCTGTGCAAAGGGGTATTATTGTGAGAAACAAGAAGTGCTGCCCGGCAGATATAATCTGTTGATCTGTATGAGTGAGCGTTTAGGAGAGAAACCGATCGTTTTGTTTCAGACGCACAGCGACGTCGTAGATGTAAAAGAGATGAAAGACGCATTTTCTCCAAAGATCTGTGAAGGGAAACTGTGGGGACGAGGAAGCTGTGACGCCAAAGGGCAGCTGTGCGCAATGCTTTTGGCAATGGGAAAATTGAAGGAACAAAAGGAAAAACTTCCGTTTGATCTCTGTCTGGCTTTGTGCTGTGATGAAGAATTTCAGCATAGAGGCGTGGATGAATTTTTAAATTGGAAATATAGAGATAAGGTTGTTTTTGCTGTGGTTGGTGAGCCGACGGAATTAAGACTTGCTTCAGCATGTAAAGGAAGTATTCGCTTTTGTATAGAGACAACAGGAATTGCAGCACATACATCTATGCCGGAAAAGGGAGAAAATGCGATTTATTTAATGGCAAAGATCATCCAGATCTTTCAAAATAAAATCGAAAAGCAGACAGTATGCAGATGTGACTCTGCATGCAAAAACGCAACAGTAGCTGTGTCGCTGATACAAGGGGGGACGATCGTAAACTCGGTTCCTGACCACTGTGTTATTCATGTAGACAGAAGGATGATACCGGGGGAAACATGGGAAACTGTATATCAAGAGATCCAAGATATGGTTTGGGAAGAATTAAGTGAAAGCGAAAAAGCTCGTGTTATATTCCAAAAACCGTATTTGACAGATCCGTCTTATGGAACGAAACTAGAAGAATATAGGAAGAGGATCGTCGGTGGAGTCTTGCATAAGCATGGCTTGCATGAACAGATCATAGGTTTGCCCTATGGATGTGACGCAAGCAAGTTAGCGAAATGGGGAATCCCGGTGTTTGTTTTTGGACCCGGTTCCATAGAACAGGCACATACGAAAGAGGAATACATTGAAATCGATCAAATTGTGAAAGCGTCAGAAGTATTAAAAGACTTGGTCTTGAAACTGACAGAGAAGGAGTGAGAGCATGGGAGCTTTGGAAGAAATTATTCGTGATATAAGAAGTACGGCGCAAAAATGCTACTTAGATACAGGCGCCATGTCTTTGATGCCAAAAGCCGTGTTTGAAGCGGTTGAAGATTTTCATGAGAGCCGCAGAAGAAATGGACCGTCATTTGCAGAGTATTGGAAAGAAGTGGACACGCTGCGAAGCAGAACCGCGCAATTGATCGGAAGTGATCCGGAAGAGATCATGTTTTTGCAGAATACTTCTATGGGGATCAATCTGGCGGCAAAAGCTGTGGATCTAAAAGAGGGAGACAATGTTGTTGTTACCAATATAGAATTTCCCTCCAATATATATCCATGGATGAATCTGGAATCACAAGGTGTAGAAGTGAGGATGATAGATGTAAATGATGGAATACTTAATGAGGAAAAACTGGCAAAGATATGCGACGAAAAAACGAAGGCCCTGAGCATAAGCTGGGTACAGTCGTCAAACGGTATGGTGACAGATCTGCAGCTGTGCAGTGAATTTTGTCAGGCGCATAATATCATATTTGTCGTGGATGCGATACAGGGACTCGGCGTGTTGCCGATCGATGTGAAGAAGGTGCACATAGATTTTTTGATAAGCGGATTTTTTAAATGGCTTTTGGGACCTGATGGAATCGCATTTGTTTATATCAATCAAGAAATACTGGGAGATCTGAAAAATCCATTTATCGGCTGGGCAGGGATGAAAAATAAGTTTGATTACACCACATATAAATTTGACCTGCCGTTGGAAGCCAGGCGGTATGAAACCGGGAATATGAATTTTTCCGGAATTTTTGGAGCGAGGCAAGGAGTAGAAATTATTTTAGAACATCAAGAAGAGATATGTAAAAAAGTACAAAACCTAACACAGTATTTGAGAGACGCGGTCCAAAGGCTGGATGGAGCAGAAGTCTTGTCTCCGACAGAAGGAGAAATGGCGGGAATCACACTCATAGGCTGCAGAGATTCGAAACAAAAATATGAGATGCTGCAAAAGAAAGGAATAACAGTAAATTATAGGAATGGAATACGAGTTTCTTTGCATTTTTATAATACAACGGAGGATATTGATCGTTTTATAGATACTATCCAATAACATAGCAATTGAAGCCCCCCTGCTCCATAGGTGCGTGATCGCCTATGAGGCAGGGGAATTTTATAGTAAGTATCCGTGATGAATGAGAAAAAAATGTAAGGATGTCATAAATGGGTGTAAAGATTGATTGTGCAAGGAGAAAAATTCAGTTATAATATAAATAGTTATAATGAGTACGAAATATTTGTACATAACGCAGAAAAGCATGGTGGAATTATCGGGGGGAATAATATGAAAAGGCTTAGAAAAAAGTGTTTCGTAACAACGGGGATTATGTTTGGTCTATTGGCATTGATACTTTCTGCTTGTGCTAGCAAAGAAAAGCAAAAGAAGCCGGTTACATTGACAATATGGCATGTCTATGGCGGACAGACAGATTCTCCTTTAAATGATATGATTGAAGAATTTAATACTACTGTCGGTGCTGCGGAAGGAATAAAATTGCAGGTGACAGTAGTTTCGAACACAAATAATATTCATGATGCGGTCTTGCGAGCGGCGAATGATGAGCCGGGGGCATCGGAACTTCCGGATATGTTTATCTCCTATCCAAAGACCATATTAGCTATGCCGGATCCGGATATTTTAGTAGACTACAGAGAGTATTTTTCAGAAGAAGAATTAGCAGCGTATATTCCTTCATTTTTAGAAGAGGGAACTATAGAGGGTCGGCTTGTTTCATTTCCACTTGCAAAATCGACAGAAATTATGTTCATTGACAAAACGCTGTTCGATCGCTTTTCAGATGCCACAGGTGCCAAATTAGAACAATTAAATACATGGGAAGGATTATTTGATCTTTCTATAGAGTATTATAAGTGGACAGACGAGCAAACGCCGGAAATTGAAGGGGATGGAAAAACATTTTTTGTGCATGATTATCATTTTAATTATTTTCAGGTCGGTACGGAATCTATGGGGGAATCGTTCTTTGAAAATGGGGATATTGCTTATGGAAAAAAATTTGAAAAGGCCTGGGTACCTTATGCTAAAGCAGCCATACAGGGTGGAGTGTGGTTGAATGAAGGGTATGCGACAGAACCGCTCCGTACAGGAAACGCTGTGGTTAGTGTGGCTTCATCTGCAAGTGTTCTCTATTATGAAGACATTGTAACATATGAGGACAATCGTTCTGAAAATATTGAGGTCATTGCGAAGCCGGTGCCTTATTTTACAGAGGAAAAGAAAATGGTCATGCAGAGAGGAGCTGGTTTTTGTACAGTAAAATCTACACCGCAAAAGGAACAGGCAGCGGCAACATTTTTGAAATGGCTGACAGAACCAGAGAATAATGTTCGCTTTGTAACACAAGTCGGATATATGCCGGTGACAGAAAAAGCGTTTGATGTTCTTCCGAAAGCATTGGAAGAATTAAGCGATCCAAAATATAAAAGCTTATATGAGGCCTTCATTGAAACTCAGGCTTTCTATGTGTTTTATACTCCGCCACAGTTGGAATCTTATCTGACATTGGAAACAGCTTTTGAAGAAAAGGCAAGAAGTGAACTTCGTATTGCAAACAAGAGTTGGAAGACAGGAGAAAAAGATGTAGGAACACTGACTGCCGAAGCGTTAGAACATTTGAAGGAGTCTATGCAAAAATAGGCCGAGGGGGAAGTGGATGAAGCATACGATAAGAGAAGCAAAAAGATTCCTTAAGTTTTTTTCGGAGCGAAAGATATCTCTGCAGTGGAAAATGATGCTGTATTTAATCTCTCTGATTTTGTTTGGACTGGGAATAGCAGTTGTTCTTTGGGTAGCGATCGGAGGTTTTGGAAGGACAGAGGAAAAAATTGCACGAGCATTGGAGCAGCAGTTATATCAGTCTTCAGAAGAAGTGGAAGAAGAATTAGAAGAATATGCCGGCTATGCACTTCAGATGTCTAAACGATTGGGAAAAGAGCTAGATGATTTTTTAGAAATGAAGGAAACGACACTTTCTGATCTGAATAATAAGGGAGAACTTTTAACGGAAGCGCAGGATATTTTATATACAGAGACGAATACGACTATTCGGATGGGACGCAGCAGCGGAGCTTTTGCGGTATTAGACGCAACTGTCAATACGGAAATAGCAAATGCGGCCCATTCTCGCAGCGGAGTATATCTCCGCTTGATCAACGTGAGCAGCAATGTGGTTTTGAGCCCGGAGACAATCCTGTTCCGAGGCAGTCCGGAGATTGCCAGAGCATATGGGTTAGAACTCCATAACCGGTGGAATTTGGAATTTAATACAGAAGTTTTGCCCGGTTGGGATGAGTATAGTGATAAGGAGAGCGTTTCACAAGGAGATTACTTCTGGTCGTATCGGATGAAGTTACCGGATACATGGGAAGATATTATGGTACTTACAGTGCCGATCCTAGGAAGAAACGGAGAGTATTATGGTATCTGCGGGGTGGAACTCAATCATGTACATTTTAAATTGGAATATCCGTCGAAAGAAAGTACTTATGGAGCAATGGTATCTCTGGTCGCTCCAATGGAAGGCTCTTATGTATGTGTGGATAAGGGAATGACAGGCAATACAGAAGGAACCTGGTTAGCAGAAACGGAAAAGCTTCTGCTTGAAGAAAGAAAAGGATATAATGTCTATCATGGACAGAAGAAAGATTACTATGGTTTAAATGAAACTATAGATTTTCAAATGCAGGGGGCAGACAAGTGGGTGACTGCAGTACTGATACCAAAAGAAGACTGTGATCAGCGCATTTCCAGAAATCGTTTTTATACTATGATAGGCGTCGGAGGCTTTATTTTATTGATGTATCTGGTTGCTATGTATTTGTCGAGACGTTTTGTCCGGCCCATACTAAAAAGTTTTCAAGATGTGCAGGAAGGGAAAGAATTAGAGAATCGACATTCTAATATTAAAGAATTAGAAGCCCTGTATCGATATATCAGTGAAAAAGATAAGGAAATCTCAGTCAACGACCTTCCGCCGCAGATAGAAGAATTACTGAGACAATTTGCGGAAAATGTGAAGGAACTGACGAGAGCAGAGTATACGATTTTTCATTATTATATAGAAGGATATGAGCTAGCTCAGATTCCAATGATCGCATGTGTCAGTATGAGTACAATAAAAAAGCATAACGGAAATATTTATCGCAAACTGGGGATATCATCAAATGATGAATTGATGATGTATATAGATCTTTTCCGCAGATGTGATTGCCTGGGACGTTTGGAGAGAAAAGAGAAGAATTGAATAAGAATTAGTGAAAAAGCACAAAAGATTACTGCATCTTTTGTGCTTTTTGCATGGTATACCAGGTCTACTTTTGCCTTTAAGTAGGAAAAGTAGACCTGGTTCCATAGAATGAGAAAAGCAGACATGGTATTGTAATGGCATAAAATAAAAGGAAGAAAGCGAGGAAAGATGAATGAAGAAATATGAGATTTTAGGAGGAAATTTACCGGTTGTTGTCTGCGAGTTATCAGCAGGAGAATCCATGATCACTGAAAGTGGAAGTATGAGTTGGATGAGTCCTAACATGAAAATGGAAACAGTTTCCGGAGGTGGTGCCAAGAAAATGTTCGGCAGACTAATGTCAGGAGATTCTATGTTTCAGAATAAATTCACTGCCGAAGGCGGGGAAGGCATCGTCTCATTTGCATCTAGTTTTCCAGGAGAGATTAAAGCGTTAGATATTCGTGCAGGAAGTTCCATGATCGTACAAAAAAGTGCGTTTTTAGCTTCCGAGGAAGGGGTAGAGCTGTCTATGCATTTTCAAAAAAAGCTGGGCAAGGGAATGTTCGGCGGAGAAGGCTTTATCATGCAGAGGTTGAGCGGAAATGGCGTTGCATTTATTGAAATCGACGGCAGTGCGATTGAATATGATTTGCACGCCGGACAAGAACTTTTACTCAGTACAGGATATCTTGCAGCAATGGAAGAAAGCTGTACGATGGATATTGTGGCTGTAAAAGGAGCAAAAAATATGCTGCTTGGCGGGGAAGGGATTTTTAATACGATTGTCAGAGGACCAGGAAAAGTGATTTTGCAGACCATGCCGATCAGTAAGGTGGCAGAATTACTGCTTCCGCTTTTATCGGACAAGAAATAAAAAGAAAGAGGAGAGAGTATTATGAAGAAAAAAATGCGCTGTATATGTATGTTCATTTGTATTATCAGTATAGTATTTATAACCGGATGTGGAGGTGGTTCTTCAAAAGAGAAAAGCCCTTATGAAGGAAAATGGATAGCTGTCTCTGCGCAGATGATGGGAATGTCTGTTGGAATTGAAGATACTTTTGGAGGAGCATTTGAATTTGAAGTGAAGAGTGGAGGTAAAGTGCGTGTTCTCATTGGTGAAGACACGGGGGAAGGCAAGTGGTCAGTGGAAGAAGATCAATTTACTTTAACAATTGAAGGAGAAGACATGATTGGAGTGATCAGAGAAGATACAATTTCTTTTGATGACATGCTGGGAATGGGGGTAAAGATTATTTTTGCCAAAGAGGGAACTGAAGCTATGGATCCGGACTTGTATCTGACGGATGAAGAAAGTGCGGTATTAGGCGAATGGATGTCAGAAAGTGTAGAAGAACTTCTGGGAGACGGACCACAGACCACGATGGAAGGGGTAGAGGATATTCATGATGCATTACGATTGAATTTTAAAAATGACAGAAATGTTGAAGTAGTGTATAAAGGACAGGAAATAGGTACATTTCCATGGTCTGCAGCTTTAGGATATTGTACGATCGAGACAGAAACCCCGGCTATATATGTGACCATGAATGAGGATGGGACGTTGGAGGCAGAGTATAGTGATGAGGAGGATTATTATACTTTTCATTGTATAAAAAATGATGCAGAAGAAAACTAGAGTATGAATAAATCTAAAATCTGAGAGGAGAACAGATTTTTATGAGGAAGAGAAAATGGTGTTTTGTATCTGTGACCATGTGCATGTTGTTGTTGACAGCCTGTGAACAGAAAATGGAAACAGCAGAAAAGAAACAATTCACAGAACAATCTGCGGAGGATAAATTTAAGGATCGGCAACATATAGATTTAGGATTATTTAAAGTCTATTATCCGGAATCCTGGAAATATGATAAAGAAAATATGCAGAAGGAAGAACAATATGCCGGTGTAACATTTTTCGACGGAGAAACAAGAGAGGATTCGACATATGAAGTGACAGTATCAGCAGAGAGTGAGGAGGCGTATAGTTTTCGGAAGGGACTGGAGGCATATGGAGTTGAATTAAAAGACTATGCCGATGGAAAACTGGAAACCTTGCTTATCGGCAATGCAGAATACACGACGCTCGAAAAGGAAGATTCGGGAAGCAATTGTTATCAATACCGTCATGAGCCGTCAGGAGTCTCGTATATGGTTACAGTCAATGGCGGTACAGAAGATGAAGAAGTGAAAGAATTATTAGAAGGTATTTGGCTGGAATTGAAAGATGAAGGAAAAACGGATGCACCTTGGCCGTGGGAAGGGGAAATATTCCAGCCGACATTGACACAGCAAATGGTGGGCGCATACACGATTGTGCCGGAATATATTCCATTTGAAGAAGCGCAGGGAACTATGCAGATTATGGAACACAAATTTTACAAGCAGGGAGATCAAATATTCCATTTAGCAGAAAACAAACTGGATACATATGAATATTCAGAAGAGGGGATGAAATTTGTTTCTTCTATGGAACTGGATGATGAATATGAATATATATCTGCCGATCCTAATGGAATGCTCTATCTTTCGCAGGGGATTTTTGAGGTGATCGGAGTAAAAGACGGTCAAAAAGCATTACAGACAACGATAACAGGTGACCTGACCATGCATCCGTCCGGTGAATGGGGAATTAGTTTTTGGGTAAACAGTGATACGCAGAAGATTACGAATAAAGAGGGAAATCTGACAGCAGCGCCATGGATCTTGACAGGACTAAATGACGATACCGCAAGAGAAGGTCCATTTTCCATGTTGGACGATGTGGAGATTTCGAATCAGCATATCTTAGTAGCAGGAAAAATTGCCGCCGAAGAAGACAATACAAAAATTATTGTTTATGACTATGAGGGAAACCAGCTTATGGAATTAGGCGGAGCAGATATCAGTGATCCGGATAAGCTGGGTAGTATCACAGGCATGGCAGAAACCGAGAATGGTTTTGTAGCTATAGACGGAAACATGAGAAGCATACAGTTTTGGGATAAGGAAGGCGTACATGTGGGTGTTGTCAGGACAGAAGATATTTTCGGTACCGATTATCCATGGTTGGAAGATATGCAGCTTTTAGATGATGGGGCGGTCTTGATTATGGCTACGCAGGAAAGGGAAGACGGATCCGCCAATGAACTTATGCTTTTTAAATTGACAGGTTTCTGATAGAAGGAGGCGTTTTTGCCTCCTTTTACTAGTTCTCGGATATTTCTATAACAAGATGTCTGCTGTCATATTGTGATATTTTGAAACTTTATAGTCCATAATAAGAAAGGACAAAGCACGCTGTGTGAACAAGGGAAGAAGCTTTTTAGAAAGGAATGGTTCTCATGGCAACTCGTGAGCTGACTGATACTACAAGAGTTGCATGGAAAGATATAAACATCAAGGCAAAAACAGTTAATGTAGATCACCAGCCCATATAGATGTAACAATGGAAGTGTATAACCATATCATTGATTTTAAGGGGGGTGCAAAAAAACATGAAAAAATTAGCACTCACCTCTTGACAGTGCTAACATACATGTGCTATATAATAAGTAGAACAAAAGGAAAGGAAAAAAGATACAACATATCGTATTTCCGATTCTTTAGATTCCACGCTTACAACACTTGCGAAGGACTTCAAGGGTGCTGATGGCAGCCGCGTAAGCGGTTCATAGAAAATCATGAAAGATAGAAAATGAAAGGAGAAATGACGTATGATGATGCCGAGTATTTTTGGAGAAAATTTATTTGATGATGATTGGATGAGCTTCCCGTTTGAGAGTGATTTCTGGGGAAAGAGAAATCCGCTGTATGGAAAAAACGCAAAAAATATGATGAAAACAGATATCCGGGAACATGATCAAGGATATGAAATCGATATTGATCTTCCTGGCTTCAAGAAAGAAGAGATCAGCGCTCAGCTGGAGGATGGATATCTGACCATATCTGCTTCCAAAGGTTTGGATAAAGAGGAAGAAGACCAGAAAGGCAAATATATCCGTAAAGAGCGTTATGCAGGGGCCATGCAGAGAAGCTTTTACGTAGGGACAGCCCTTACCCAGGAGGATATAAAGGCGAAATATGAAAATGGTATTTTAAGACTTTCCATTCCAAAGAAGGATGAAAAGGCTGTAGAGACGAAAAAGCATATTGCGATCGAAGGATGATAACTAGAGGTACTCATAAAGTAAAGTCCTTATCACATAGAACACCCCGGTTCTCAATAAAATTTGAGAGAGCCGGGATGTTTTTTTCGACAAAAAATTTCTTTTTCGACATAAGTGTGATATGATACCTTCATCAGTAGGAAAGGAAATGAAATATGCAGTATACGATTTATGAGCTGATCTGGTTTTATTATATCTATTCTTTTATAGGATGGGCGGCGGAAGTAGCGGCTGCCGCTTATAAAAGACACACGTTTGTCAACCGGGGGTTTGTAAGCGGACCGCTTTGTCCGATCTATGGCGCCGGAGCGGTGGCAGTAGCGGTATTTCTTCCGGAACTTGCACACCGGCTTGTCTTTTTATTCTTGGGCGGCATGATCATTACGACGTTTATTGAGTATCTGACCGGCAGAGTAATGGAAAAAATGTTCCAGCACAAATGGTGGGATTATTCGAATAAGCGTTTTCAGCTGGATGGGTATATCTGCCTGAAAAATTCCGTACTGTGGGGAGTTTGCTCTGTTGTGATGATCTGCTTTGCCGACCCGTTGCTTTGTGAAGGAATATTATGGCTGCCTCGTTGGATAGGAGAAATTCTGCTGTGGATACTGTCGGGCCTTCTTCTGATCGATTATATAGGTTCTGGACTGGCGATTTTGGGTCTTAAGAAAAAGAATGGAAAGATTGAGCAGATCACAAGTGAATTAAAAAAGACTTCCAAAGTGATAGAAAACGCGATGACCCGGCAGCTTCAGAAACGTATGGTAAAAGCATTTCCCAATATAAGCCAGGAGGATGCTGCCTGCCGGGAAAAACATGTTCCGGCTGTATTTGCGGAAGGGTGTGGATTTTATAAACTGATTTCGCTGTTTTTTATCGGAGCATTTCTGGGGGACATTGTGGAAACGATCTTTTGTCTCATTACGACAGGGCGGCTGATGAGCAGAAGCAGCGTCGTGTATGGACCATTCAGTCTGGTGTGGGGGATCGCGTGTGCGCTTCTGACGTGGATACTGTACAGATACAGAGATAAAAGCGATCGGTATATTTTTGTTTTCGGCACCTTCCTGGGAGGGGCGTATGAATACATATGCAGCGTGTTTACAGAGCTGGTATTTGGAACGGTATTCTGGGATTATAGCAAGATTCCCTTTAATCTGGGCGGAAGGATCAATCTTTTGTATTGCTTTTTCTGGGGGATAGCGGCAGTTGTATGGATGAAAGGCATCTATCCGAAGCTGTCACAGTGGATAGAAAAACTTCCGATGAAGATGGGAAAAGTGTTAAGTATCTGTATGATCGCATTTATGTCTGTGAACATCGTCATATCTGCTCTGGCGCTGGATCGGTATACAGAGCGGCAGACAGCAGAAAGTGCAGAGACGGCGGTCAGTGATTTCTTTGACGAGCATTTTCCGGATGACAGGATGGAAAAGATTTATCCGAATATCATTTTGACAGAATAAACCGCACTTGGTTTTGCATGGTTTTTGCGATTTGATTTTGCTCGGTTTTACCTTTTGCTCGGTTTTTGAAAAAAATACTTGCAATTTGATCTGATATATGATAATATACCACTTGTGTCAGAGATGACGCGGGTGTAGTTCAATGGTAGAACACCAGCCTTCCAAGCTGGATACGTGGGTTCGATTCCCATCACCCGCTTTTTTCATACCCGGAAATAAAATATCCTGTGAGTCTGCGAAAAGCAGACTCTTTATTCATATATAAAGATATGCTATACTATACGCGTATGGAACAAAGAAAGGTGATACGTAGTTATGAAATTTAATATGATGGATAATGTGGTTACAAGAGCGCTTTCCCGTATCTGTGATTTTGTGATCCTGAATGTCCTATGGCTGGTCTGTTCTGTCCCGATCGTGACGATCGGCGCTTCCACGGCGGCATTGTATTCTGTAATGCACAAGATCGTAAGAAATGAAGAAGGGTACATAGCAAGGAGCTTTTTCAAGGCGTTTAAAGAGAACTTTAAACAAAGCACGATCATGTGGCTCTTGTTTCTGGTCCTTGGCACGATTCTTTCGGTGGATCTAAATGTGGCGAAGATGTTGGAAGGTACGATGAGACTAGTGTTCCAGGTCATATTTGGATTTTTTAGTTTCTGGCTGTTTGCTGTTTTCCTCTATGCATTTCCATTGACAGCACGGTATGAAAACAGCATAAAAGCGACGTTTAAGAACGCCGTTATCCTGTCCATTGCCAAACTGCCATATACGATCTTGATGATGGTGATCACAGCAGGGCCGGTACTGCTGTCTTTGCTTACAGTCAGAACGCTTCTTGTATCGGTTCCGATCTGGATGGGGATCGGAGTTTCTATAGTAGCATGGTTAAATGCGTATATTTTAAAGTGGGTATTTAAAATATTTGAGACGGATCAGGAGGGGAATAAAGGATGAATTTTTTAGAAGAACGAATCGTAAAAGACGGAGTAGTCAAAGAAGGAAATGTACTAAAGGTAGATAGTTTCCTGAACCATCAGATGGATATTGAGCTGCTGGAACAGATGGGAGAAGAATTCAAGCGCCGTTTTGAGGGGAAGACGATCAATAAGATCCTCACGATCGAGGCTTCGGGTATAGGGATCGCCTGTATCACAGCACAGTATTTCCATGCGCCGGTGGTATTTGCCAAGAAGTCACAGAGCATTAATCTGGATGGAGAGATGTATGTGGCAGAAGTGGAATCTTTCACACATAAATGTAAAAACCATGTGATCGTTGCGCAGAAATTTTTAGGGCCGGAGGATCATGTATTGATCATCGATGATTTCCTTGCGAATGGATGTGCTCTGCAGGGATTGATACAGATCGTACAGGCTGCCGGAGCGACCGTGGAAGGAATCGGGATCGCGATTGAGAAGGGCTTCCAGTCCGGCGGAAGGATCATCAGAAACCTAGGCTTTCAGTTAGAATCTCTGGCAATCGTAGAGGGGATGGACGCACAGACAGGGGAGATCCAGTTCAGACCTCAGAAGGAGAAAGAGTGATGTGGAAAAGACCAGCGCCGATCGAGGGGCTGGTTTTTGATATGGATGGACTTCTTGTGGATTCCGAGAAGATCGTACAGAGATCGTGGGCGTATGCGGGCGAGATATTAGGCTATCCCGATTTTGGCTCTCATATCTACCATACGATCGGGATGAATCTGGCGGGGCGGACAAAATACTTTCAGGAGCATGTATCGAAGGACTTTCCAATGGAGAAATTTACGGTCATAACAAGGGAAAAGTTCCATGAGATCGTGGACAAGGAAGGATTAGACATTAAGCCGGGAGCAAGAGAATTACTCCTCTTTGCCAAAGAACATGGACTTAAGACCGGACTTGCCACATCTTCCCGCAGACAGCACGCCCAGGAAAATCTGACTCGTCTGGGTTTGTTTGCGTATTTTGATGGTATCGTCTGTGGAGATATGGTGTCCAAGAGTAAACCGGCGCCGGAGATTTATGAGAAGGCATGCCGTGAGATTGGTACCGATCCGGAACATACCATTGCGCTTGAAGATGCACCGTCGGGAGTGCAGTCTGCGCACGCTGCAGGCATGCACGTGATCATGATCCCGGATATGGTAGAGCCATCCAAAGAGACAGAGAAACTTCTTTTGTACCGTTTTGATACGTTGTTTGATGTCATAAAGATGTTGGAAGCGATTTTAGTTTAGACGTTTTCGGCTGCCTGATAAAGCAGTCTCTTTCTTTATTCTTAAGAAATTCTTTAAAATCTTATAGCGGCCTCCTTTAGAATTACAGAGTATCCTGTAAACAGTTAAAGGAGGCTTATCTTATGAATATCCAGACACTGACAAATTATTTTCTTGAATATGGAGCCTTTTTTATTTACCTGATCGTTTTGCTGGAATATCTGAACCTGCCGGGTTTTCCGGCAGGGGTGATCATGCCTCTTGCCGGGATATGGGCGGCAAAAGGGGACATCAGTTTTCCACTCGTGATGGTATTGACTGTACTGGCAGGGCTGACAGGGAGCTGGCTTTTGTATTTCCTTGGAAGACTGGGGGGACCAAAGGTGATGGGATGGTATTTTAAAAAGTTCCCGAAGCATAGAGCAGTGATCGAAGAGAAGATGGAGATGCTTAGAGAAAAGGGTGGAAAAGGCGTGTTTGTAAGCAAGTTGCTGCCCATGGTGAGGACGATCATCTCGATTCCGGCAGGGATGGTCCAGATGGAGTTCATGAAATATACGGTGAGTTCTCTGCTTGGCATTTTTATCTGGAATCTGGTATTCGTCGGAGCTGGCTACTTCTTTGGCGAGGCGGCAATCCAAGTTTTATCATAGAGGGGGAAAAGGACATGAAAATCGCAATGCTTACGAATAATTACAGACCCTTTGTAGGAGGCGTTCCGGTATCTGTAGAAAGGCAGGCGCAGGAACTGATAAAGCGGGGACATGAAGTGACCGTGTTTGCACCGGAATATGAAGGCTATACAGATGACAACGCAATACCAGAGCGGGTTGTCCGGTTTAGAACGATGAAGCGTACGATGGAAAACGGAATGGTATATCCAAGAGTCTTCATCCGTGAGATCACAGACGTATTCAGCCGGGAGCATTTTGATATGATCCATGTACATCATCCGATGTTTGTAGGTCCATGTGCCTTGTATCTGGGAAAGAAATACCGCATTCCCGTTGTGTATACATGGCATACGAGATATGAGGATTATCTGCATTATATCCCTTTCTTTCAGCTAAAAGAAAATAGCGGATGGGCAAAAAAGAGATTTGTTTCTTATCTGAAAGAACGTCTCGTCCCAGGATATATGCGCTGGTTTACGAATCAATGCGACATGGTGTTTGCTCCTTCCGAAGGGATGAAAGAGCAGATGCAGTCGAATGGTACATGGACACCGACGGCAGTACTTCCTACGGGACTGCATGAAGACTTTTTTAGGCAGGACAAAGAGCGTGCGCGTAAGATACGTGAAAAATATGCAGGAAAAAGGAAATATTTACTGTGTACCGTGTCACGTTTGGAGAAAGAGAAAAATACGGATTTTCTGTTGGAAGGAGTTGTAGAGATAAAAAAGAAACTTGGCGGCAGTTTTCGGGTGTTGTTTATAGGAGACGGAAGCCAGAAACAGGTAATGCAAAAGAAAGTGGAAAAACTCGGATTGCAGGAAGAAGTGCTCTTTACAGGAAATATCCCGAATGAAGAGATCAAAGACTATCTGGGAGCATCGGATCTATTTTTGTTTGCGTCTAGATCAGAGACGCAGGGGATTGTGCTGGCAGAAGCACTTGCGGCGGGAGTACCTGTAGTCGCAGTGCGGGCAGTCGGGGTCGACGATAGTATCCTGGACGGGCAGAATGGCTACCGGACAGCAGAAAATACAGAGAAGTGGGCGGAGAAAGCAGCGCTGGCTCTAAAGCCTGACATACACACGGCGTTAAAAAGAGGGGCCATCCTTATGGCAGAGAATTATCGGGCAGAACGGATCGCCCTGCGTGAAGAAAATCTGTATATGCAGTGCATTTTACGCAAACAAGAGGAGATACGGGCCAAAGAGAAATTAGAAGAAGGCTGGGCATATGGGGAAAGGAGAAGCAGGATATGAGAGTAAGACAGACGGGGCAGTGGATACTGCGTCATATATTTACCGGTTATCTGA
Source organism: Mediterraneibacter sp. ICN-202921 (assembly GCF_037890075.1). Taxonomy (NCBI): domain Bacteria; kingdom Bacillati; phylum Bacillota; class Clostridia; order Lachnospirales; family Lachnospiraceae; genus Mediterraneibacter; species Mediterraneibacter sp. ICN-202921. The sequence goes on from NZ_JBBKBE010000005.1 coordinate 104,675, forward strand.
GAATTTTGGAGAAGACTGTGAAGATTCAATGGCAGGAAAATACACAGTACGGAGAGAGCCAGATCTTTGGATTCTGGCATGAAGACAGTTTTTTTATGAATTTGGTATTGGAAGAGCTGGCACATAAGACCAGTCCGGTGGATGTGATCGTAACAGCTGATACAAGGGGGAACTATATCGAGCATATGGTAGAAAGATGCGGAGGGAGCGCATTACGAGTGCCGGATGGGTTCAAAGCATTTCGTGAACTGAAGAAGATCTTACAGGCATCTTATGAAAAGACACATTCGCTGGCGATCGCTCTGGATGGACCGCTCGGTCCAAGGCATGAGCCGAAAAAGCTGGCATTTTATCTGTCGGAACAGGCGCAGGAAGAATTTGTAGGAATCACGGTATCTTATTCCTTATGTATCCGTCTGCACAAAAGATGGGATAAATACGTCATTCCTCTTCCTTTCACGACTGTACGAGTACAGGTACAGGACTATGGAATCGTAAAAAAGAAAGAAATTCCTGTGCTTCCCACAGAGGCGGATTTCCAAAACTGTGGTATAATAGCAGAGGCGCACGGCATACAGGAAGAATGTGTGCCTGCGCCGGTCAAGTGATAACGGCGATAGTAAGACAACAGTTTGAGGAGGAAAAGATGGAAACAAATCATATATTGATCGTAGAGGATGACAAAGAAATACGGGAAGGAATCCAGATATATTTAAAAAGCCAGGGATATGAAGTGTTTCAGGCGTCGGATGGAGTCGAAGGACTGGAAATCTTAGAAAAAGAAGAAATCCATCTGGCGATCGTGGATATTATGATGCCGCGGATGGATGGAATACACATGACGATGAAGCTTAGGGAGAAATATGATTTCCCGGTCATCATGCTCTCGGCGAAGTCAGAGGAAGTCGACAAGATCACAGGACTGAATCTGGGCGCAGACGATTATGTGACAAAACCATTTACACCGATGGAGCTGATGGCGCGGGTTAATTCCCAGCTGAGGCGTTACAGAAAATTTATGGAGAAACTGGCTCCTAAAGAGAACGTGCACGTTATAGGCGGCTTGGAGATCAATGAGGATACAGTAGAGGCTGCGGTGGATGGAAATCCGGTCAAGCTGACGCCGATCGAATATAAGATCTTGCTTTTACTGGCGAAGAATCCGGGCAGAGTGTTTTCGGCTGAAGAAATCTATGAGAGAGTATGGCAGGAGAAAGCAATCAACACGGATACGATCATGGTGCATGTGCGCAATATCCGGGAAAAAATAGAAATGGATCCGAAAAATCCAAAATATTTGAAGGTGGTGTGGGGTGTTGGATACAAAATCGAAAAACAAATCTAGGCAGGGTATCCTGATCTTATTTATCGTGGTCTGTCTGTGTGCCGCAGGCATGCTGTCCACATATAGGATGATAGGGGAGGATATGGAGTCAGTCTCTATCCAGCAAAATGCCTGGAACGACGTATATTATGGCATGGCGGATGATCTGTGTGAAGGAAATTATTTTCTCTATAATGAATATTCCCAGGAAACCGACAAGGCAGATATTCTTTCTGATTATATGGATAGCAACTTTCTATTACTACGTAAATATATGGACTGCGGGTTGTTCGACCGGGCGGGAGAGTCGCTGCTTGAGAATTTGTCAGCAGATGTATCGGAAAATTTGCAGGAAGAAGATACAGGGTACGCGTTCCGTGCGGAATTTACCTTCCAGGAAGATGGGGACTTGTCTGATATCAGTGTGACCGGAACAAAGATAGACGAGGAAACACAGTACTATGCCCAGAAAAGTTACCTAAAGGAAATGGAAAATACAGAAATATCCTATTGGAGCGATATATCTACGCCGCAAGGGGTGACCGTTATCTATGGTATGACAGAAGAAAATCTGAATGCCTATGCGGATTCGGTCAGCACGACGAGATTTCCGTCGGCATACAATGTGATCGCCTACAGCAGGATGCTGACATTTGCCATGTTGTTTGCGGCATTTGCGGCAGCGGCGGCACTGCTTTTGCCTTTCCGACACAAATTTGATATAGGAAATGCGGCGATATTTACGGCTCCTTTGGAAGTAGTACTGTGCGTACTGTGGTTTTTGTATATAAGTCTTTATCCGGCGGCATCGGTCGTACTGGCAACGATCAACCAGGAACTGCCGCAGATCGTTCAGGGGCAGAACAGTCTGTTAAACGACCAGTTTGCCATATGTATTAACTTCCTCATGTGGTTTTTGATTTACCTGGCGGTATATTGGGTATTTACTTGTCTAAGGGCGGTTTTTACGATGAAGAGAGAATATTTTATAAAACGGACGCTGACGGCGAAGGTGATAGGCTGGCTCAAAGACGGCGGTGGAAGCATAGGAAAGAAAATCGGAAGCGGGATCAAAAATATTTGGAAACGTATCCGTACATTTGCGGCAAAGCAGTACGATTCACTGCTGCATTTGAATTTTCAGGATAAGACAAACCGTACGATCTTCAAGATCATCGGGATTAATTTTATCGTCTTGGCGATCATATGCAGTATGTGGTTTTTCGGTTTGTTTGCGCTGTGTATCTATTCGGTTTTACTGTTTTTCTTCCTGAAGAAATATTTCCACGATCTGCAGGACAAATATAAAGTATTGTTACAGTCTACAAACCAACTTGCAAATGGAGATCTGGACACGCCGTTGGAGGGAGATCTGGGGATATTTGCCCCGATCCAGGAAGAACTCAAAAAGATCCAGAAGGGTTTTAAGAAGGCGGTGGAGAAGGAAGTAAAAAGCGAAAGGATGAAAACAGAACTGATCACCAATGTTTCACATGACCTAAAGACTCCGTTGACAGCGATCATCACATATACAGATTTGCTGAAAACAGAGCGGGATGAAGCCAAAAGAAAGGAATATATTGATGTATTAGAAAGAAAATCTCTTCGTCTGAAAGTCCTGATCGAAGATCTGTTTGAAATCAGCAAGGCGGCGAGTAAAAATGTGATCATGCATTATATGAAAGTAGACATTGTAGATCTGTTGAAACAGGTAGGTCTGGAAAACGATAATAAGATCAAAGAGGCAAATCTGGAATTTCGTTGGAAGCTTCCGGAGCATAAAGTGATACTGAACCTGGACAGTCAGAAAACCTACCGGGTATTTGAAAATCTGATCGTCAACATCACGAAATACGCAATGCCCCATACGAGAGCATACATTGAAATGGAAGAAAGTGATTCACAGGTGCGTATTTTTATGAAAAATGTTTCCGCGACAGAACTGAATTTCAATGTAGAAGAGATTACAGACAGATTTGTAAGGGGAGATTCTTCACGAAATACAGAAGGCTCCGGACTAGGGCTTGCGATCGCAAAGAGCTTCACACAGCTGCAGCACGGAGAGCTGAAGATCGAGACAGAGGCGGATCTTTTTAAGGCGGAGATCATATTCCCGAAAAATATAGAGATCACAGATACGGAAGAATCTGACACATCATCTGGTGGTGAGAACAGAGTTTCATAAAGATACTTGCCTTTTTATACAGGTCGTGGTATAGTTTCTTCAGAATCAATGAAAGAGGTGAAAGGATGATTAACTTTTCTTGCAGATAAGATCGGAATATACAATAAGGCTGCTTTTGCAGGATTATTGTGTCTGTTGCAAGAAAGTGATCAATCGCTCTCTCATGGCATAGTTTCCTTCATTTATTGAAGAATTGTTTTGCGTATAATGAGCTGTAAGAGTTACTTTCTTGCGGCTCTTTTTGTATTTCATAGGAGATTACTTAATTATGAAAGAAGAAAAGATCGCAGGGATCGCACTGCGGCGGAAAGGTATCGTGTTGCTGAAGCAGCCTGCCGCAGGCGGAGAATGCTGCGATGTGGAACTTTTTCTGAATAAAACATAGAAGGAGGAGAGGATCGTATGTCTATGATAAAAGTGGAAAATCTGACTTTTTCTTATCCGTCAAATAGTGATGTGATATTTGAGGATGTCAGTTTTCAAATCGATACAGACTGGAAGCTTGGCTTTGTGGGAAGAAACGGAAAAGGCAAAACGACCTTTTTGCAGCTTTTGCTTGGCAGATATGAATATAGAGGAAAAATAGTAAGCAGTGTAAAATTTGATTATTTCCCATATCCAGTTGTGGACAAAGCAAGGCAGACAGAGGCTGTATTGCAGGAAGTATGTCCATTGGCAGATACATGGGAAATACTGCGGGAATTTTCTTATCTGGCTGTCGACGCGGAGGTGTTATGGCGGCCCTTTGAAACACTTTCCAATGGAGAGCAGACGAAAGTTTTGCTGGCAGCTCTTTTTCTAAATGAAGGACATTTTCTGCTTATAGACGAACCAACAAACCATTTAGATTCGGATGCCCGTAAAAAAGTATCCGCCTATCTTAGAAAGAAAAAAGGGTTCATTTTAGTATCCCATGACCGGCAGTTTTTAGACGGGTGCGTGGATCATATTTTGTCATTAAACAGGGCAGACATAGAAGTACAAAGCGGGAATTTTTCATCCTGGATGGAAAATTTTGAACGGCAGCAGAAGGCGGAGACTTCACAGAATGAGCGTTTAAAAAAAGACATACGCCGGCTGCAGAAAGCGGCGAAGCGTTCTGCGGTATGGTCTGAACGGGTTGAGGCCTCTAAGATCGGCGCGGCAGATAAAGGATATGTCGGACATAAAGCCGCAAAAATGATGAAACGGTCCAAAACAATCGAAAAACGTCAGCAGCAGAGTATGGAGCAAAAAGCGGCATTGCTGAAAAATGCGGAAACCATAGATAGATTAAAGCTTTATCCGGCAAAGTATCATACGGATCTGCTTGCCGCATTTTCAGATGTGGCAGTGCTGTATGACGGACGGCAGATCTGCCGGCCTGTATCGTTCCAGGTACGGGTGGGGGAACGTATTTTCCTTGATGGGAAGAATGGAAGCGGAAAGAGCAGCCTGCTGAAACTGCTGACCGGTCATCCGATCGAACATACAGGCATGTTGACGATAGGATCCGGGCTTGTGATTTCTTATGTGCCCCAGGATACGTCGCACTTGGCGGGCATTTTGGCGGCATTTGCGGAAGAGAACGGTCTGGATGAGAGCCTGTTTAAGGCAATCCTTCGAAAGATGGATTTTGAGCGGGTACAGTTTGAAAAAGATATGAAAGATTTTTCAGAAGGGCAGAAGAAAAAAGTCCTGCTGGCAAAAAGTCTTTGCGAGAAGGCGCATCTATATGTGTGGGATGAACCGCTTAATTTCATCGACGTCTACTCCCGCAGGCAGATCGAACAGTTGATAGAAAGTTTTTCCCCTACCATGCTTTTGGTAGAACACGATCTTGCTTTTCGTGAGGCGACAGCGACAAAAACGGTCAAACTATAGATATATAAAGCCGGCAAGAACGTTTAGACACTGCAAAGACAGTTGTGGTATAATCAGGAAGAAGGATAAAGAAAAAAGATAAAGAAAAAGGAAAAGAGGGAATATGATTGGGAGAGAGAAAGAAAAAGGAATATAGAACGCTGCGTCCCTGGCAGGGCTTTCTTGTGATCGCCATCGCAGCCGTGTATCTGTTTTTGATCGCGCCTAAGATCGTAGGGCAGTTTGGAAGAATAGGGAGTATTTTAGGAGAGGCAGGATTTTTACTTTTGTCTGTGGCGGCTGTCTGGATATGGAAAGGGGATTTTAAAGAGGTATTTCCGTTCAGGAAACCGTGTTTTACGACAATGGCGGGCGTCGGGATACTATGGATGGGGATGATGCTTTTGATCTCTGTTACGACGATGCTCTTACAGTTGTTTTTTCCAGAGGCGTATTTTGAGACAGGGATCGAGACAGCGCTTGGCTATGCGGATATCCCTGTGCTTCTGCTGACAGTGATCCTGGCGGTATCTCCGGCGATCTGTGAGGAAGTCTTGTTTCGAGGGATATTTGTCAACAGTTTGTTGCCTTTGAAAAAGAAATGGCTGATCATTTTGATCAGCAGCGTTATATTCGGACTGTTTCACGGCAGTCCGGCGAAATTTGTTCCGACTGCGCTGGGCGGCGCTGCGTTAGGGTTTATTTTTCTGGAGACAGGAAATCTGTTTTACAGCTGCCTGTACCATTTTATCAATAATATGTCTTCCGTGATCGTGCTTGCGGCCATGGGAGATATATACAAATATATGGTGCGGACAGGGGCTTTTTCTGAAATGCAGCAGATCCCGCTGACAAGTATAGGATTATCTGTGATGCTGTCTGCGGCGGCTCCGGCATGCCTGTATATCGGCAACTATCTGCTGCACAGCCAGACGGAAGGATACCGGGATACACTGTTTCCCAGACGGAAACCAGGTATCGTGATCTCCCTGATCGCGGTGTCCGGTATACTCTTTGTATCAGGCGTGTATCTTTTCATATATGGAATGATAGAAACAGGACTGCCGGCTTTTTAAAGCGGACAGTCCTGTTTCTATTGAAAAGATACGTTTTTAAAAAAGATATTCTTTCATGTGTAAAAAATTCTATATAGAGAATATACTTGTACTGCGTTTTAAGATCCCCTTCATGTGTGCGATGGCGGTGCCGTAATTGGTGATCGGAATACCCTGGTCCTTTGCGCAGCGAAGGCGGTATTTCATCTCCCGGTCATTAAGCATGCAGCCCCCGCAGTGGATGACGAGCTGATAAGGGGACAGATCATCCGGAAATTGTGTTCCGCTTGTAAAGGCGAAGCGGAGCTGTTTTCCTGTATGCTTTTGGATCCAGTTTGGCAGTTTGACAGTGCCTATATCATTACATTGCCGGTGGTGCGTGCACCCTTCAGAGATGAGGACAGTGTCGTTTTCTTTTAATTGATCCAGCATAGCGGCGCCTTCCGTCAAAATTTTCAGATCCCCTTTATATCTGGCAAACAGGATAGAGAAAGAAGTAAGGGGGATACCGGGCGGCGTGACGGCGGCAGCTTGTTCAAATACCTGACTGTCGGTAATGACAAGAGCAGGCTGTCTGCCCAGGCGCCGTAGGGTATCTTCCAGCTCTGTGTCCCTGACGGTAACGGCAATAGCGCCGGAATCTAAAATATCTCGGATCGTCTGCTGCTGCGGCAGGATCAGACGTCCTTTTGGCGCTGCGGAGTCAATAGGTACTACAAGAATGACAAAATCGCCGGGAGAGAGCAGATCGCCTACGATTTTTTTATCGATATTTTCTGTCACGGCACAGCGGGCGATCAGTTCTTTTAACTGGTGTATGTTCTTTCCGGTTGCGGCGCTGACGTGTATGACATTTTCTTCTGCCGCAGAGGAGAGGGGCGTCATATCGCATTTATTGTAGGCAATGACATAGGGGATTTCTTTTTCCTGTATTTTGCGTAGGATCTCCCGGTCTTTTTCCGTCAGTCCCCCGCTGGCGTCCACTACGAGAACGGCAATATCTGTTTTATTTAACATCTGGAAGGCTTTTTTGACACGGAGCGCCCCCAATGTTCCTTCATCATCCAGCCCCGGAGTATCAATCAGGACGACGGGGCCCAGGGGCAGAAGCTCCATGGCTTTTAAGACGGGATCTGTCGTGGTTCCCTGCACATCGGATACGATGGCCAGATCTTGTCCGGTGAGCGCATTGATGATACTGGATTTTCCGGCGTTTCTCCTGCCGAAGATACCGATATGAAGGCGGTTAGCAGACGGTGTGGCATTTAAGTTGCTCATAGGATCCTCCTTTTTTGCAGTATATGTTTGTGTTGCGTATACCTGTCTGAAAGGCTTTTTGCATCAGAAACGAAAATCCCGGCGATTGTCCTGTTCGATCAGCCGCAGATTTTCCAGTACTACAGAGCGCGCTTTCTCATTGGGGACATTGAAGACTTCCTTTTCAATGAGTGCGTCGCCGATGGCTTTTGTCTTAGGAGAAGCGTAGTCCATGAGATATTCTTTCAGCGTCATCAGTGCGTTCGGGTGGCAGCAGTTCTGGATCTGTCTGCTCTTACACAGGGACATGAAACGATCTCCGGTTCTTCCTTCACGGTAGCACGCAGTACAGAAGCTGGGGATATAGCCCATCTCCATCAGCCAACAGACGACTTCATCGAGTGTTCTTGTATCGATCACGTCAAACTGTTCTGATTTTTCTGTATCTGGTTCCGGCTCACAGTAGCCGCCTACGCTGGTGCGGGAACCGCCGCTGATCTGAGAAATACCCAAGTGCAGCACCCGTTCTCTTGTTTTCTGGCTCTCTCTTGTGGAGATGATCATGCCTGTATAAGGAACGGCGATACGGATACAGGCAACTAATTTGGCAAAAGTATCGTCGTCGATGCCGTTTTTAAATGCGGAGGAGTCGATATCATCTGCGTCACGCAGACGGGGCACGCTGATCGTATGCGGTCCCACGCCGAAAGCAGCCTCTAAATGTTCTGCATGCATCAGAAGTCCGGCGAATTCGTAGCGATACTTATCCAGACCGAATAAAACGCCGACTCCGACATCGTCGATACCGCCTTCCATAGCGCGGTCCATTGCCTCGGTGTGATACGCATAATCATGCTTTGGACCTGTTGGATGCAGTTTCAGATAGCTTTCTTTGTGGTAGGTTTCCTGGAATAAGATGTACGTTCCGATGCCTGCTTCTTTTAATAAACGATAGTTGTCCACAGTCGTTGCGGCAATATTGATATTGACCCGCCGGATCGCTCCGTTTTTGTGCTTAATGCTGTAGATGGTATTGATGGAGTCCAGATAATAGTCCATTGTATTGCGCACCGGGTCTTCTCCGGCTTCCAGGGCAAGGCGTTTATGTCCCATATCCTGCAGCGCGATAACTTCTCGGCGTATCTCTTCCTGCGTTAGCTGCTTTCTGGCGATATGTTTATTTTTCGCGTGATAAGGACAGTAGGTACAGCCGTTGATACAGTAATTAGACAGATAGAGCGGAGCGAACATAACGATCCGGTTTCCATAGAAATCTTTCTTGATCTGTTCTGCCAGACGAAAGATTTCTTCATTTTTTTCTTCTAAGTCACAGGCAAGCAGTACAGAAGCCTCTCTGTGGGAGAGTCCTTTTCGTTTCTTTGCCTTTTCGATCAGAGTGTCGATCAAAGCGGCATTATGTTTGTTTTCGTCGGCATAGGCAAGTGTTTCTAAGATTTCCTCGTGATTGATAAAGTCTTCGGCATGTTTTGAATGTACATCATACATAGTTGCATCCTCCTTCATTTTTATTAAGCAATGGTTTTAAATATTTAAAGAATCTCCGCGGGCGACGACGGTGCGGCAACCGATGCTGTTCATGCGGCGTTCCAGGCATTGTCTGCATTCTGCCGCTTCATCCCCGGTACAGATCTTATTATCGTAGAGCAGATAATCTTTGCGTACATCCTGGGGGGACAGATTGGGCATCACGACGTTTGCTCCGGCCAGGATCCCCTGTTCTCGCCCGTCTGGCGCGATCGTGCCAAGTGCCGTTGTAGCAGGCAGCAGGACTTTTGGAAGCATGACCCGGATGAGAGCGAGCATAAAGAGTGTTAAAGAAAGTGTACCGGCCTGTTCACTGGCAAAAGGGGTGTCCCGGTGTGGAATGAAAGGGCCTATCCCTACCATATGCGGATTCAGTCTTTTTAAAAAGAGCATGTCATCAGCCAGATTTTCGGGTGTCTGGAACGGCGAGCCCACCATAAAACCTGTTCCCACCTGGTAGCCGATCTCCTTTAGATCCCACAGGCACTTCTGGCGTTCTGCGGCGCTTAAAGCGGCAGGGTGCAGCCTGGCATAGTGGGAAGCGTCGAATGTCTCGTGACGCAGCAGATAGCGGGAGGCGCCGGCGTCAAATAAACGCTGATAGCTCTCGTAAGAGCGCTCTCCAATGGATAGAGTAATGGCACAATCGGGATAGGCGCTGTGGATCGTGCTCACAATATCTTCCATGACTTCGTCGGTATAATAGCCGTCCTCTCCGCCCTGGAGCACAAAAGTACGAAAACCAAGCGCATAACCTGTGCGGCAGCAGGAGAGGATCTCCTCCTTTTTGAGCCGGTAGCGTCGGGCGTTTTGATTACTTCTGCGAATGCCGCAGTAGAGACAGTCGTTTTTACAATAATTGGTAAACTCGATCAGTCCGCGTATATAGATGTCGTGTCCGTAATATTTTTCACGGAATTTTCGCGCCAGCGAAAACAGATATTCGCTGCTTTCTTTCGTCCTGCCCCGGATAAGATGTACCCATTCGTCTTTGGAGAGCGTATGGGTGCGGGCAAGCTTGTCGATCAAAATGTTCATATTGTCCATAGTGACTCCTGCTGTTTGTTATTTTGCTTTTGCATAGATCGTCTTTGTACTGATCCCGGGAAGCATGCCCAGCTTTCCGGACAGGGCGCTGATGACGTCGTTGGGGGCGTCAAGCGTGATACTGATGATAGAAATTCCCTTTTCCCGGTAAGGAATTCCCATTCTGCCGATAATGTAGGCAGAGTATTGACTCAACAGATGATTTAGGTCGTCTATGGCTTCATTGGAATTGACGACGATACCGATCAAAGCAATCCTGGTATCCATGGCAAAACCTCCTCTCACAGATGGAATCAGAGAAAAAAATACCTGTGCCCAGAAAGCACAGGTATGACAAAAACAGGGAAATCCCCTGTCAGCTTTTCCTATATGTGCCTTCTTACTTAGGAAATTCCTTTGTAATCAGAACAAAAGTATGAATACAGTATAGCATAGGGGCGAAAAATACACAATCATAGAGTTATTTTGCATAGATATTTTGTAATATTTTTGATAAAATGAAAATATGAAAATGGGGAGAAAGGAAGAACAGTAATATGACAGTTGATGAGAGCATCCGACAGATCGTAAGGATCTGCCGGCAGCATAATGCCGCAGAAGTGTTCCTGTTCGGATCTCGCGCCAAAGGAACAGAGAGGGAGCGAAGCGATATAGACATAGCGGTTTTGGGAGCAGAAAAGTTTGCCGTGCTGGAAGAAGAAATTGCAGACATTCCTACCCTTTATAAAATCGATCTTGTAAATTTAGATGAATGTAAAAATTCCCTGCTATTGGAGGATATAGAAAAATATGGACGCAAAATTTTTTAAGATATACGAATCTTTTCAGAAGTCTTTGGATTCTCTGGCGGAGGCGAAGGAAAGAAATATGTCAGATTCATTTGTATTAAGCGGAACAAGTGCAAAATATAGTATTACATTTGATCTGGCGTGGAAAGTGATGAAGGATATCCTGATACAATATTATGCAATGACAGGTTTTATAGCCGGTTCTCCCAGAGAAGTACTAAAAGAAGCCTTTGCGGCAGAACTGATCGACGCAGATGTCTGGATGGAAATGCTAAAGGTGAGAAATCAGCTTGCGCATGACTATGACGGAATGATCGTGAAAAAGTACTGCGGGCAGATAGTAGGAATATATATTGATATATTCTATGTATTCAAAAAGAGAGGCGACATGGTGTTAAAAGAAATATAAGACAGAACCGATGCAGCGGAGATTTTTCTGCGGCACCGGTTCTTTTTCCTTGTAACTTACGCAGTTGTATGCTATTATTAGACTAAAGTACAAACAATAGTCTAAAATAAAAAATTAAACGGATGAGAAAGGAAAAAGAGATGAGCTTGATCACAGATATACAGAAGTATTCCATTCATGATGGGGATGGGATCCGTACGACTGTATTTTTTAAAGGCTGTGCTCTACGCTGTCAATGGTGTCACAATCCGGAGACGCAAAATGCCGGACGGGAGCTGCTCTGCCATACGGAACCTTGTGTCGGCTGCGGCGCATGCGCAGCAGTCTGTCCTGCGTATGCTGTGCGTATACAGGAAGGAAAGGCGTGGACGGACAGAGGGATCTGTACAGCGTGTGGAAGATGTACGGAAGTTTGTAATCTGAATCTGCGGGAGATCGCAGGAAAAGAATATACAGTGGACGGCCTTGTAAAAGAGCTGAAAAAGGACGAAATGTTTTATGAAGAGTCCGGCGGCGGGGTGACACTGTCCGGCGGCGAGGTGATGCTTGCGGATATGGATTTTGTAGTGGCAGTGGCAAAGAAGCTGAAAGCCGCCGGGATCCATGTGGCGATAGATACGTGCGGCTATGCGCCTCGTGCAAATTTTGAAAGACTCCTGCCCTTTGCGGATCTATTTCTTTATGACATAAAGACCATGGATACAGCTATACATAAGAAGTACATGGGGTTTGGAAATGAACAGATACTGGAAAATCTGGAATATCTCAATCATGCGGGCGCGGATATCTACATCCGTATACCGACGATCAAAGGAGTCAATGCGGACGAAAAGAGTATGCGGGCGATTCTTTCCTATCTAAAGGAAAAGCAGATCCGGGTCTTGCAGGTCAATCTGCTTGCGTATCACAATACGGGAAGCGCAAAATATGCAAGGCTGGGCAGAGCGTATGAGGGAGACGCACTTTGTGCCCCGTCGGGGGAAGAAATGCAGACATTTGCAGATCTATTTCAGGAAGCAGGATATAAAGTAAAAATAGGTGGATAAAAGGAGAAGGGTAAGATGGAAGAAAGAGGAATGAATGAAAGAATCAAAAAGTTGAGAAAAGTCAGCCTGGATACGGAAGCGCATATCGATCTGGAACGGGCGAAAAGTGAGACGAGGACGTATCAGAAATATGAAGGAGAAATATCGGTGCCGGAGCTTCGGGCACAGGTGCTCAAAGAGTATTTTGCGACAAAGACACTCTATATCGGAGAGGGAGAGCTGATCGTGGGAGAGAAAGGGGATTCTCCCCAGGCTGCGCCTACTTTTCCCGAATTGTGCTGTCATACCGTAGATGATATGCGTGTGATGAATGACCGAGAGCTGATCAGTTTTAAAGTAAGAGAAGAAGATTATCAAGTGCAGGAAGAAGTGATGATCCCTTACTGGGAGAAACGATCCATTCGTCATAAAATACTGCGTCAGATGACACCGGAATGGAAGGCGGCATATGAAAGCGGTATTTTTACAGAATTCATGGAACAGCGGGGACCGGGACATACGGTAGGTTCTGTGAAAATCTATGAGAAGGGCTTTCTGGATTATAAAAACGAGATCGAGGAAGCGATCGCCAGACTGGACTTTTTAAATGATAAAGAGGCATATGATAAAAAAAATGAACTGGAAGGAATGAAGATCGCATGTGACGCCATCATGATTCTGGGAGAACGGTATGCGGCATATGCAAGGGAATTGGCGCAGACAGAAAAGGATGAGACAAGAAAGGAAGAACTGCTTCAGATCGCTGCCAACTGTGATGTCGTTCCGGCGCACAGACCGCAGACATACTGGCAGGCGATCCAGATGTATTGGTTTGTACACTTAAGCGTGACAAGCGAATTAAATCCATGGGATGCGTACAGCCCGGGACGCTTTGACCAGCACTTAAATCCATTTTATCAAAGAGACATAGAGGCGGGGATCTTAGACGAGAAACGTGCCCTAGAGTTATTAGAGTGCCTGTGGGTAAAATTCAACAATCAGCCGGCTCCTCCGAAAGTGGGCATCACGCTGAAAGAGAGCGGAACGTATACAGATTTTGCCAACATGAATACAGGCGGAATCACGCCGGATGGGGAAAATGGCGTCAACGACGTCAGTTACCTGATCTTAGACTGCATGGATGAAATGAAACTGCTGCAGCCAAGTTCAAATGTGCAGATCAGTAAAAAGACGCCGCAGAAATTCTTAAAACGCGCCTGCGAAATTTCTAGAAAAGGCTGGGGACAGCCTGCATTTTATAATACCGAGGCGATCATACAGGAACTGCTTAACGCCGGAAAAACCCTGGAAGACGCAAGGCGAGGCGGAACAAGCGGATGTGTGGAGACGGGTGCTTTCGGAAATGAAGCATATATCCTGACAGGCTATTTTAATCTGCCTAAGATATTTGAACTAACGCTGCATAACGGATATGATAAAGTGGCAGGAAAACAGTTAGGGCCAAAAACAGGCGATGTAACAGAATTCACGACATATGAGGAAGTATTTGAGGCATATAAAAAGCAGATCGCCTATTTCCTGGATATTAAGATCAAGGGAAGCAATGTGATCGAAAAGATCTATGCAGAGCATATGCCGGTCCCATTTTTATCTGTGATCACCAATGACTGTATCAGCAAAGGAAAAGATTACAACAGCGGAGGCGCCAGATATAATACAAAATATATACAGGGCGTGGGGATCGGAACCATCACGGACTGTCTGGCAGCAGTCAAATATAATGTATTTGATGAAAAGAAATTTACAATGGCAGAGCTGTTAGAAGCGTTGGAAGATAATTTTGAAGGACATGAGAGGATCTTAAACCTGGTAAGGAATAAAACGCCGAAGTACGGCAATGACGACGATTATGCCGACGACATCATGAAGGCGGTATTTGCGTACTACCGGGAACAGGTGACCGGCAGACCGAATATGCTGGGAGGGACATATCGTATCAATATGCTGCCGACTACCTGTCATGTATATTTTGGGGAAGTTATGATGGCGAGCGCCAATGGCCGCCTGGCACATAAGCCTGTTTCAGAAGGGATTTCCCCGGAAAAAGGAGCGGACATAAACGGACCGACGGCAGTCGTAAAATCGTGCTCTAAGATGGATCATCTCCAGACGGGAGGCACGCTTTTGAACCAGAAGTTTACACCGAGTGTGGTGGCGGGCGAGGAAGGCCTTGATCAGATGGCAAACCTGATCCGTACCTATTTCAATATGGACGGACATCATATCCAGTTTAATGTGATCGATAAGGAGACGCTGATAGAGGCACAGAAGCATCCGGACGACTATAAAGATTTAATCGTCAGAGTTGCAGGATACAGCGATCATTTCCGGAATCTAAGCAAGGCTTTGCAGGATGAGATTATTGAGCGGACGGAACAGAGCTTTCACTAAATGATAGAAGAACTTCCGGCAGGGTAGTGACTTTTTTTGCAATCCGTAATAGAATGATAAGAAAAGGACGGTGGGACCATGTCGGAAGTAAGACAGCATATTGTATTCCACGGCAGAGTACAGGGAGTGGGCTTTCGCTATACTGCGAAATATCTTGCCCAGTCTTTGGAGCTGACCGGCTGGGTGAAAAATGAATGGGACGGCACTGTGACAATGGAGATCCAGGGCCGGGAAGCTTTGATACATAAATTATTAAAAGGTTTAAATAACGGACATTTTATTTCGATCGAATGGATGGATACTACAGAACTTCCGTTGGAGGAAGAACGGGGGTTCTGTGTAAAATAAAGGCTGAAGGAGGCAAAAATCAGATGAAACTGGGATTTATCGGAACAGGAAATATGGCAGGCGCTATTATGGGAGGCATTATCAAAAAAGGGATTTTTAAACCAGAAGAGATATTGGGCTCAGATATAAGCGAACAAGGAAGAAAACGTGTGCAGGATATGTATGGCATCTGCGTGACGGGAGATAACCGGGAGGTAGCCTCAAAAGCAGAAGTACTGCTTCTCTCTGTAAAACCGCAGTTTTATGCAGAGACGATAGCGGAAATAAAAGATGTTATCACAAAAGAGCAGATCGTGATCACGATCGCGCCGGGAAAGACACTGGACTGGCTGCGGGAACAATTTGGAAAAGAGGTAAAGATCGTCCGTACAATGCCAAATACGCCCGCCATGGTGGGCGAAGGAATGACGGCTGCCTGCCCGAATGAATTTGTGACAGAGGAAGAAAAAGCGTATGTGCAGAAGATATTAGAGGCTTTTGGAAAGGTAGAGATCATTCCAGAAAGACTCATGGATGCGGTCGTTTCTACGAGCGGAAGTTCTCCTGCCTATGTATTTATGCTGATCGAGGCAATGGCAGATGCAGCTGTTGCGGATGGAATGCCAAGACCACAGGCGTATAAATTCGCGGCGCAGGCAGTGTATGGCAGTGCAAAGATGGTGTTGGAGACGGGAAAACACCCGGGAGAATTGAAAGATATGGTCTGCTCGCCGGCAGGTACTACGATAGAGGCCGTGAGGGTATTGGAAGAAAAGGGCTTCAGAAGTGCTGTGATAGAAGCGATGAAGACATGCGCGGAAGTTTCAAGGAAGATGTAACATGGATAAGGATGAGAAAAAGAAAAGCGTAAAGACTAGGATCGTATCTGCGGCATGGCAGTTGTTCTATGAGAAAGGGTATGATCAGACGACAGTGGACGATATCATCGCACTGTCGGGAACTTCCAAAGGGTCTTTTTATTACTATTTCAGTACAAAAGATGAACTGCTTGGCACATTGTCCAATGTCTTAGATGATTTCTATGAGGAATTGGCTGCCAGGATGGAACCGTCTATGAACAGTTTTGATAAGCTGTTATATCTAAATGAAAAAGCACATGAGATGATTGAGAAAAAGATCCCGCTTGATCTTTTGACTTCTCTGTATTCTACGCAGCTTACGTTTAAAGGCAACCGTCATCTTCTGGATAAAAACAGAGTATACTATCAGCTTATCACAGAGATTGCGGAGGAAGGGCAAAAGCGGGGAGAGATACGCACGGACAAGCCGGTCAGTGAGATCGTGAGATATTATTCTTTGTGTGAGAGGGCGTTGATAACAGATTGGTGTTTAAATCAGGGAAGTTATTCTCTGCATGCTTACACAAAGGAATATATGCCTGTTATGTTGGCGTATTTCAGACAAAAATCGGAGGAAGCATAATGGTGATACAAGGACTACAGAAGCTGACGCTTTTAGACTATCCCGGAAAGGTGGCCTGCACGCTCTTTACGGCAGGCTGCAATTTCCGCTGTCCGTTTTGCCACAATGCTTCTTTGGTGACACATGTAGACAGAAAGAATGATATACCTGAAGAGGAGGTACTTGCCTTTTTAAAAAAGCGGCGGGGACTTCTGGACGGGGTATGTATAACAGGAGGAGAGCCGCTGCTCCAGCCGGATATAGAAGTATTTATAAGAAAGATACGGGATCTTGGCTATCTGATCAAGTTGGATACAAACGGAAGCAACATATTGTTGCTTAAGCGTCTGGCAGAAGAAGGATTACTGGATTATGTAGCAATGGATATTAAAAATGCGCCTGATAAATATGGAGTGACTATCGGAATCGAGGAATATGATCTGGAAAATATACTGCAAAGTGTAGAGTTTCTCCTCTCGGGTTCCATACCGTATGAATTTCGCACCACTGTTGTAAGAGAATTTCATAAACGAGAAGATTTTGCGGCGATTGGAAGATGGATAAGAGGAGCGGAAAAATATTATCTGCAAAGCTTTCAAGATTCCGGGGATCTGATCGCTCCGGGACTGCGGGGATATACGAAAGAAATTATGGAACAGGCGCTTGAGATCGTCAGAAAAAATGTACCGAACGCAGAATTGCGAGGGGTTGAATAAACACCAATATCTAGTGTATTGTTTTGGCAACAAAAACTAGATATTGGTGTTTTTGATTGACATGATTTTAGACGGATGATACAATAGATACAGTGTCTGACGAAATACAATATGTAAATATTATTAAAAAGAAAGGGGACGGAATAAAAATATGTATCAGGTAACAAAAAGGGATGGGAAGATTGCCGAATTTAATCTGGTAAAAATCAGCGAAGCGATACGGAAGGCTTTTGAGGCGCAGGAGAAACAATATAACCAGGATATCATAGATTTGCTTGCACTGAAAGTAACGGCAGACTTTGAGCCCAAGATCAAAGATGAGTTGGTGTCTGTGGAGGATATCCAGGACAGTGTGGAATCTGTGCTGATCAAAGCGGGTTATGCAGATGTGGCAAAAGGCTATATTTTGTATAGAAAGCAGAGAGAAAAGATCCGAAACCTAAATTCTACCCTTTTGGATTATAAAGAAATTGTGGACAGTTATGTAAAAATCACGGATTGGCGTGTAAAAGAAAATTCTACTGTGACCTATTCCGTAGGCGGACTTATTTTGAGTAATTCCGGCGCGATCACGGCAAATTACTGGCTTTCCGAGATTTATGATGAGGAGATTGGAAAAGCGCATAAAAATGCAGATATACATATCCATGACCTTTCTATGCTGACAGGATACTGTGCAGGCTGGTCTTTAAAGCAGCTGATACAAGAAGGGCTTGGGGGGATTCCGGGAAGGATTACTTCTGCGCCGGCAAAGCACTTGAGTGTTCTGTGCAACCAGATGGTGAATTTCTTAGGAATCATGCAGAATGAGTGGGCGGGAGCCCAGGCGTTTTCCTCTTTTGATACGTATCTTGCCCCCTTTGTGAAGGCAGATCATCTGACCTATCCGGAAGTGAAAAAATGTATTGAATCATTTATTTATGGTGTGAATATCCCGTCACGCTGGGGAACGCAGGCTCCGTTTTCTAATATTACGCTGGACTGGACAGTGCCGGAGGACTTAAAAAATATCCCGGCTATCGTCGGCGGAAAAGACCAGGACTTTACATACGGGGAATGTAAAGCGGAGATGGATATGATCAATAAGGCCTTTATCGAGACAATGATCGAAGGCGACGCTGAAGGAAGAGGGTTTCAGTATCCGATCCCTACGTATTCGATCACAAGTGACTTTGACTGGTCTGATACAGAGAATAATCGGCTGTTGTTTGAAATGACAGCAAAATATGGGACACCGTATTTTTCTAATTATATCAACAGTGATATGAAACCAAGCGATGTGCGCAGTATGTGCTGTCGTCTGCGTCTGGACTTACGTGAGCTGCGTAAAAAATCCGGCGGTTTCTTTGGCAGTGGTGAGAGCACAGGATCAGTCGGGGTCGTAACGATCAATATGCCGCGTATCGCATATTTATCGGAAAATGAGGAAGAATTCTATAAGAGACTGGATCGTATGATGGATATTTCCGCAAGATCTCTGCACATCAAACGGACGGTTATATCCAAACTTTTAGATGAAGGATTATATCCGTATACAAAGCGGTATCTGGGTTCTTTTGACAACCATTTTTCTACGATCGGTCTGATCGGAATGAACGAGGCAGGCTTAAACGCAAAATGGATACGTAAGGATATGACACATGAAGAGACACAGGAATTTACAAAGAATGTGCTCAATCATATGCGTGAACGGCTGTCTGATTATCAGGAAATGTATGGAGATCTATATAACCTGGAAGCGACTCCGGCAGAGTCTACGACCTACAGACTGGCAAAACATGATGTGGCGCAGTTTAAGGATATTATCACGGCAGCGGAGTGTAATGGAACTCCTTATTATACGAACAGCTCTCATCTTCCGGTAGGCTACACAGAAGATGTATTTGCGGCTTTGGATATTCAGGATGAATTGCAGACTTTATATACGTCCGGTACGGTATTCCATACATTCTTAGGAGAGAAGCTTCCGGATTGGAAGGCAGCGGCAGCGCTTGTCAGAAAGATCGCACAAAATTACAAATTGCCGTATTACACGATGTCGCCTACGTATTCGATCTGTCAGAATCACGGGTATCTGTCGGGAGAACAGTATAAGTGCCCGATCTGTGGAAAAGAGACAGAAGTGTACAGCCGTATTACAGGATATTATCGTCCGGTAAAGAACTGGAATGATGGAAAGACACAGGAATTTAAAGAACGTAAGGTATATGATATTACTAATTCCCACATGAAGATAAAAACAAAAGCAGCGGCAGAATACGAAAGAAGTATACAGGAAGCAGGAGAGAAGGCGGCAGATATAACGGAAGGCGAGAAAGAGACAAAGACGTTTCTTTTTACCACCAAGACTTGTCCGAATTGCAAAATAGCGGTAAATTCTTTGAAAGAAGCACAGATCCCTTATGAGATCGTGGATGCGGAGGAGCATATGGAACTGGCGCAGAAATATGGAGTCATGCAGGCTCCGACTCTGGTGATCGTGCAGGACCAGGAGGTCAAGAAACTGGCGAATGCTTCTAATATCAGAGCATATGCAGAAAAGGAACAGAAAGAAAAATAAAGGAGGCAGCAGGGTATGTATGACATTGGAATCATAGGCGGCGGTACAGCCGGGATGACAGCGGCGATCTACGGACAGCGCGCCGGGAAGCGTACAGTCATTATAGAAGGAACAAATTTCGGCGGACAGATCACTTCCTCTACAAATGTGGAGAATTATCCGGGAATCGCCAGTGTAAGCGGCAGTGAGTTTTCCATGAATCTGTTAGATCAGGCGATGAAGCTGGGGGCAGAGACAATAGTAGACCAAGTGAGCGCAGTGACAAAAGAAGAAGGGATGTTTGTCCTGGAGACTTCCGAAAAAGCGTATCCATGCCGTTCGGTGATCCTGGCAACAGGAGTCACGCATCGTCATCTTGGAATAGAGAAAGAAGAGAAACTGGTGGGCGCGGGAGTCTCCTACTGCGCAACCTGCGACGGAGCATTCTTCAGAGGCAGAGATGTGGCAGTGATAGGAGGAGGAAATACGGCCCTTCAGGACGCAGAGTTTTTGTCCAACTATTGCCGGAAAGTATATCTGGTACACAGAAGAGATGAATTTCGCGGCGAAAAGAGTCTGGTGAAACGTCTGGAAGAAAAGGAAAACGTAGAGTTTGTTTTAAGCGCTACAGTGAAAGACATTTTGGGAGAATCTATGGTGGAAGGTCTTATCCTGCATAATAAAAAGACAGAGGAAGATTTTCAGATAGAAGTGTCCGGCGTGTTTGTCGCGATCGGGCATATTCCGCAGAATGACAGATTTAAAGCGTTAGTGGAGTTAGATGAAGGTGGATTTATTGAGGCGAAAGAAGATTGTCTGACTTCCTGCCCGGGCGTATTCGCGGCAGGGGACTGCCGGACAAAAGAAGTGCGGCAGCTTACGACTGCGGCGGCGGACGGCGCCGTAGCAGGACTGGCGGCATGTAAATATCTGGCGGGAGAGTAAGAGCTGGAAAATCGGATTCTTTTAAGAAAAAAATATATAAGGTTCTTCTATGAGGAGTCATAGGAGAACCTTTTTTGTATAAAAAAACGAAAAATCTGCAAAATGGTTGACAGTTTTTAGACGATACTATATCTTATAGTGTAATAAAAACATAGTATACTAAGTATTAGCTAGCTAAGAAAAATGCATTGGGAAGAAGTGAAAGAAAGGAGAAAAAATGAAAGAAACTTTTAAGGTAATTGCAAGAAAAACAACAGAAGGTTTACAAGTGGAATCTGAAGCCAGAGGCTTTAAGCTGATCATGGATGAACCGGAAGGATTGGGCGGCACAAATACTGGCATGAATCCGGTTGAAGCTTTATTATGTGCGTTAGGATCTTGCCAATCAATAGTAGCATTTGCATTTGCAGAAGCGAATGGAATTCATCTTGAAGGCTTTCACGTAGAACTTGAAGGAGATTTGGATCCTGATGGATTTATGGGGCTCGCTGAAGGCGTAAGAAACGGTTATCAGGAAATCCGCTATTCTATGCATTTTCAATCCAATGCGAGTCAAGAAGAGTTAGAAAAATATGCTGAATTTATCGAGTCCAGATGCCCCGTTGGCGATTGTTTACAAAATGGAGTACCAATGAAATTAACAAAAGTAGTCGTAGAATAGATTTATTTGGGGCTGTTATCAAACAGCCCTCTATTTGAAGAGGGTAGATATGCCATGATAGAAGTAAAAGTTCCTATGATCCCAGGTAAAAAGCCCGGTATTGTCGGTAAGATCAATATTAATGTAGGCGAAAAAGTTAAAAAGGATCAAATTTTGTGCTCAATAGAAACAGCAAAAGGCAATCGGCAGATAAAAGCTAGTGCAGACGGCTATATTAAAGAGATACTTGTAGAAGAAGGTCAAGAAGTAACAGCAAATGAAGTGTTGATATTGCTGGATGAAAATTTACAAGTAAAAACTGATACTAATGCTAAGATCATTGAAAAGGATCTGTTGGTTATAGGAGCAGGTCCCGGAGGATATGTTGCAGCCATTTATGCCTGTAAAAGAGGCTTGGATGTGGCATTGGCTGAAAAGTCTAAACTTGGAGGAACCTGTTTAAACATAGGATGTATCCCAACGAAATCTCTTGTTCAATCGGCTCATTTTTATGCTGCATTAAAAGAAATGGAGTTATTTGGTATAGAAGGAGATTTTCATGCGTTTGTTAATATCGAAAAAGTTTTACAGAGGAAAAATTCTGTAGTAGATACATTGGTTTCAGGCATAGAGTATCTAATCGATAAAAATAAGATAGAATTCATTGAGGGAAAAGCTGAATTTATCAATGACAAATTAGTAAAAGTTGGCGATAAAAGAATACAGGCAAAAAATATGATCATTGCTACAGGATCTGTGCCAGATACATTAAAAGTAGAAGGCTATGATCTGGATGGTGTGATCGATTCGACAGAAGCCTTACGTTTAAACAAAATACCAGACACACTCTTGGTGATCGGAGGAGGTGTGATCGGATCAGAATTTGCATTTATATATAATACATTTGGCTCAAAAGTACATATTGTAGAGTTTCAAGACCGCCTTTTGCCAATGTTGGATCCGGATGCCGGCAGAGAGATGGAAAGAGTATGTAAAGAAAAAAATATTCATGTAAGTACTTCAAGCAGGGTAGTAAATATCAAAGAAACTGTAGAAAAAAAGTATGTAGTTACTTTTGAAAAAAATGGGAAGATGTATTCATCGATTGCTGATAAAGTCTTGATGTCTACGGGCAGAAAAGCGAATATTGATGGACTTGGCCTCGGAAATACATCTGTTAAGTTTAATCCTCAAAATGGCAGTATCATAGTCAATGAATATAAACAGACAAATGTATCAAATATATATGCGATCGGCGACGTGTCCTCCGGGTTAAAATTAGCCCATTTAGCATCTCATGAAGCTATGGCGGCTGTTGATCATATGCTGGGAGAAAAAAGAGAAGTAAAAGATATACATGTACCAGCCGTTGTATACACGGATCCGGAAATAGCGGTTATAGGTTATAGTGAGCAAGATTTAAAAAATCAAAATAGGAAATATAAATCTTCCCGATTTCCATTTATTGCAAATGGTAAAGCATTGACTATGAATCAGAACAAGGGATTTATAAAACTTCTGACATCGGAAAAGGGGGAAATATTGGGAGCTGTAATTTGCGGGCCAGATGCGTCCTCCTTAATTTCCAGTATTACAATAGCTATGAAAAACAATGTGTCAGTTACCCAACTGACACATACTGTATTTGCTCATCCGACAACTGCAGAAGTAATTCATGAGGCATGTCTTGATCTGATTGGCAGAGGAGTGCACATGTGATGGATGCAAAAATTGTTGTTTTGGATTCTACTGATCCTTATACTAATATCTCACGGGAATATAGTTATTATAATCATTTATCAGAGGATGAAGTCATTTTTTTATTATGGCGAAATAAACCTTGCGTCGTAATGGGAAGAAACCAAAATATATATAAAGAGCTTGATTTAGAATATATTAAGGAACAAAATATTCTTCCGGTAAGAAGGTTTACTGGCGGGGGCTGTGTATATCATGATTTAGGTAATCTTAACTTTACTTTTATATCGGATCAGAAAAATAAAAATGTAGATCAATGGATGCGTATCATTTTGAATGCGTTAAAAGAAGAGGGGATTGAAGCAGAATTAAAAGGCAGAAATGATTTATTATCAAATGGAAAAAAATTTTCAGGAATGGCCTGGCTCGAAGATGAAGAAAAATTTTTAATTCATGGTACATTAATGGTAGATCTTGATTTATCCATACTTTTAAAATGCCTAACACCTGATATGAGTAAATTTGTTGGCAAGGGGATAAAATCTGTACAAAGCCGGGTCGTAAATTTAAAAGAATTAATTCCTTCTATTTCTGTTGAGAGTTTAAAAAACAGTCTGCTTATATCGTTTAAAAAAATATATACGAACGCAAGATTCATCAAACATGTCGTACATTCGGATGAGATACATACATGTAAAATGTTAAAAAGTCATGAATGGATATTTGGCAAAAAAGAAAAAGCACAAATACAGCGTATTTTTATAATAAAAGGAAAACCCCTAACCCTTGATATTTATATAAATAATGATATAATTAATAATGTTGATGTTTTTAGCGATACGTTGGACTTGAAAAAAGTTGAAAAGTTAAAAGTCAATTTACTGGGAAAAATCTATAAGGATTTATATATTGAAAATATCATTAAATCAATATGGATATAGAATGGGGAAATCTTCTTGTTTGATTTGGATTGTTGTGTAGCGTTTGTAACAAATGTTGCATCTAAAACTTTATCAGATTCATTAAATAACAGACTTATAAGGCATGGTGTTACAAAATCACAATGGATTGCCATGTATTATATAAATCGAGAAGGTAATCTTACTCAGAAGCTGTTAGCTGATCTAATGGGTGCAAAAGAGCCGACTATTACGGGCATACTTGATCGACTAGAAAGAGAAGGATTAATATTAAGACAAGGGGATGTCAATGATAAAAGGAAGAAAATACTTGTATTAACTGATAAAGGTCGCTTGATAAACGCTAAATTGACAGATATAGCACAAGAGTTCAGAGATGTTTGTTTGGCAGGTATTTCTGAAAAAGATCAAAAAATATTTTTAGAAATTCTTGATAAAATGGTGGCAGCTGCTGCAAATTGGAATAAAAAATAGAAAGGAATCTGTTTGCCTCCTGCATATAAAGAAATGTAGGGGACAAGGCGGATCTTTAAAAAATTACGGTATAGTCGTTCGTGGCTATACCGTTTTTTAATAGGCAAAACGTAAGTTTCTCATATATGATTTTTAATCTTGATATAATTTCATACCCATCCATTGTTTCATGTGATCGAGCATCTTGTCATCCGGTTCGATCAAAACACAGGAATTTTTCTGCTCCAGGGAAATCATGATCGCGTATACTTTGGCAGCAGCCTCACCGGATGTAAAGTCATATGTCTTTTCCGCATGGTAGGACTGCAAGCGCGGAGATTTTGCAGGAGCGATGATCTCTGCCTGCTGGATGTCAAATCCCAGTTTTGCTTTTCTTTTGGCTTTGCTGTAAATGGCATCAATCTGTATATCATGGTTTAAAATAGAATACTCATATTCCACATTCAGGCGTGGAAAGATGATATAGTAAGCAAGAAAGCCTACCACGAGTGCCGGGAGTAAAGCAATCATACCGATCAAAGGCATGCCAAAGAAGATGATCGCGACGATCAGGAGTACGATCAGGATCCTGATAAGCAGATCATAAGGTCTGGGCTTCCGGGCAACAATTTGTTCATACATAGCATCATTCATAATTAAAGGTTCCTTTCTGTCTGTAAATAGTTCATGACCATCATAGCAATCTTAAATGTCATTGCATCTTCAAATTTTCTAATATCCAGACCCGTTCGTTTCTCTACCTGTTCCAATCGATATATGAGCGTATTCCTGTGCATATGCAGCTGTCTGGATGTTTCTGCTATATTCAGATTATTTTGGAAAAACTTATTGATCGTGACAGATGTATCCTCTTCAAATGCTTGAGGAAGTTCTTCACCAAAAAGTTCTTTCAAGAAGCTTTCACATAACGGTACCGGAAGCTGATAGATCAGACGGCCTATACCTAATTTGTTATAGGGAAACACAGTTTGTTCTGAGAAGAAGAGTTTCCCGACTTTGAGGGCAAGACTGGTTTCTTCATAAGCGCCCGGCAAGTCTGCCAGAGAATGAAGAAGAGAACTAAAGGATACCTGCACATGGACCAGCGCTTCTGTATTCAACGTATCTACGATCATCCGTGCGCTTTTAGTACAATCATCCGGACTGCTGTCTTTTGGATCCGCTGGTTTTAAAACAGCGATTCTTTGTGCATTTACAGGAATCAGATAGGTTTTTGCCTGTGCAGGAAATATATTTTTTAAAATCTCCAGTACAGTATCGTCATAGGCAGTTTTCGTTTCTAAAAGAAATAAAATCCGCAATTGTTCCGGCTGAATATGCAGACGAGACGCGCGTTCCTTGAGCTCGCATGTCTGGATGTTCCCGTTTAAGAGGCTGTATAAAAAATCTGTTTTATTATACTTCTCTTTATACGCAATAGTAAGACAGTGGATCTGTCTGACGGCTTCTTCCATCTCCTCATAGGAGGCAGGGGGGCATATCCAGGGAAATACCGGTAATTCTTTTTAACTCACCCAGTGCCTTCTTTAATGCAGGTGTCTGTTCCATAAATACCTCTTCTATACAATGATTTTTACAAAAAAGGCCGCACATGAAGTGCAGCCTTTTAGTATTTTAGGCATCATCTGTGCAGTATGTATCTGCACGGAATAGCTTCTTCGCGTTTGCTAAGCTGCTATTCTTCATTGTAATGCATTAGTTTGTAATCGTCAATTCAGTTTCTTTGTCAAAAAGATGAATCTTTTCCATATCCAGAGCAAACACAGCTTTGTCTCCGGTTCTTAAAG
This sequence comes from Mediterraneibacter sp. ICN-202921, assembly GCF_037890075.1. Classification (NCBI taxonomy): domain Bacteria; kingdom Bacillati; phylum Bacillota; class Clostridia; order Lachnospirales; family Lachnospiraceae; genus Mediterraneibacter; species Mediterraneibacter sp. ICN-202921. The sequence goes on from NZ_JBBKBE010000005.1 coordinate 131,032, forward strand.
TTGTACGTGGATTTACACGAGCAGTCATCTGTGTACCTTCTACATCGAAATACAAGTAAACTTCTGCACCAAGAAGCTCGTACACTTTGATTGTAGATTTGATGACACTTTCAGGAGAGTTGCTGATAAATGCCTCAGAATCATGTACATCTTCCGGACGGATACCAAGAACAACTGTCTTTCCGTCGTAACCGCCGTCGATCAGCGCCTGTTTCTTAGAAGCTGGAACTTTCAATACATGTTCTCCGATAGTCAGAGTAACGTCATTTCCCTTTACGCCTACAACAGCGTCTAAGAAGTTCATCTGTGGAGAACCGATAAATCCTGCAACAAATAAATTGCAAGGTGTATTGTACAGGTTCTGCGGTGTATCTACCTGCTGTACGACACCGTCTTTCATAACAACGATCCTTGTACCAAGAGTCATAGCCTCTGTCTGGTCATGTGTTACGTAGATGATGGTTGCGCCCAGGTTTTCATGCAGCTTGGAAATCTCGATACGCATCTGCACTCTTAATTTTGCATCCAGGTTGGAAAGTGGTTCGTCCATAAGGAATACCTTTGGATTACGAACAATCGCACGTCCCATGGCAACACGCTGTCTCTGTCCGCCGGAGAGAGCTTTTGGTTTACGGTCAAGAAGTTTTTCCAGATCAAGGATACGAGCTGCTTCTTTGACCTTTTTATCGATCTCAGCCTTAGGTACTTTACGAAGCTTCAGACCGAAAGCCATGTTGTCATATACGGTCATATGTGGATACAGAGCGTAGTTCTGGAATACCATCGCGATATCACGGTCTTTTGGTTCCACGTCGTTCATGACCTTTCCATCAATCTCTAAAGTACCGCCGGAGATATCTTCCAGGCCTGCGATCATACGAAGAGTTGTAGATTTACCACATCCTGATGGTCCTACAAAGATGATAAATTCTTTATCTTCAATATCGAGATTGAAATCTTTTACTGCATGGAATCCGTTTGGATAGATTTTCTGAATTCCTTTTAGTGATAAACTTGCCATTTGTATAGCCTCCTTGGAAATTTGCTTTTCGTTGTTTTCTGTAATCAGTATAATCCCGGACGTCTAAATGGACAATGTCATCAGTAACTAAAAAAAGGCAAAAAAAATGTACATATCGACCAGAAAGAGTTTATAGGAATGAATAGAAAAATAGTGAAAAAAATAGAGTGTAAATTATTGCAAAAAACAATAAAAATACGAAAAAACTTAATATTTTTGTGCCGATATGCCTATGATATAGTGATGATATAGAAAAAAAGTTTTGTGGTTTCGGAAGACAGGTGGAAAGATGATAAAAAGACAAGATGTTCTTATAACTAAATTGTTAATGAAGGATAAAATTTCAATCAAAGATCTGACAGATGAATTCCGGGTTTCAGAAAGAACTTTGAGAAATGATATACAAAGATTACAGGAGGTTATTGGCGAAGAAAATCTGATTACTATTTCTAAAGGATATATCTATATCCAGGACAGTGAGAGATTTCAGAAGGAAGTACAAAGGACGGTCAAAGACAGCAATTTTTATAAGTATCGTTTATCAGCTGAAGAAAGACAAACAGTTGCTATTATCATGATTATTTGTCGGGCTGATTATACAACAACAGATTATATGGCAGATCGTTTATTTGTTTCCAGAAGTACTATGTCAAAAGAAATTTTGGAGATAAAGAATAAACTTGCTGAAGAGGGAATTATTTTAGAAGCCAGAACAAAGAAGGGATATCGTATTTTGGGTGATGAACTTCAGATCCGGCGTCTTGCTTACAGATTATGCATAAGATTGGAGCAGGAGGACGGGATATATTCCAGGCTGATAGATAAGGTTATGCAGGAACTGGTGGATGGGACATATATTAGGCAGTCACTTCTTCAATATGAAGAGGATTATAAATTGGATTTTTTAGATACTGCATTTAAGGCAATCGAAACCTATCTGCTAATAACGGTCAATCGGATATTACAGGGGAATATAATAGGCTCCTCGCCTGTAACTATGGAAAATCAATTTAGCAAAGCAGCTTTAGAATTACTGAAAAAAGTTTTAAAAAAGTCAGGTTATGAAGGGAAGGTCACGGAAGAAGAGGTACAGAGTTTTAATGATATCTTGATGGATAATTTTAAGATAGCGGGACGAGATTTTGCTGGAGATATGGAGATGGTGACAACACAGATGATTATCGCGTCTTTTGTGTGGACAGTCTGTATGAGCCTGGATATCAAAGAGAGGATAGGATATCAGAATTATGAATCTTTGATGGAACATATTAAATCTACTATCTATCATCTAAGAAACAATGAGTATAAAACACAAAATCCTTTGTGCGAAGAACTAGAGCAGATGTATCCAGAAATATTTGAGCATGTAGCAGAAAATATCAAAGATATTGAACGGATGATCGGAAAAAAGATGGAAAAGGACGAAATTTCCTATATAGTCATGCACATCGCATCAGCGCTTGAAGTATTGAAAACAGAACAACAGTCAGTATCTGCATTAATTATATGTCCTGCCGGTCTTTGTACGGCAATGCTGTTAAAAGTGAAATTAAAATCTAATTTTAATATTAACGTGGAAGATATAATCCCAGTACATAAATTGGAAAAGTATGACAGGAGCAATATTGATATGGTGATATCTACTGTGCCGTTAAAAGATGAAATGAATATGACAATTCAGATTAATCCGCTTTTATACGAGAAAGATATCATAAAGATCCAAAATTATATAAAAGAAAATCATATAAGAGAAAAAAAGAAAAACAGGCAGTATAAAAAAGAAATCAGCAGGCTTCTGTCTTATGTAGAAGAATATAATAAAATTATTTCAGAAAATGATACGATCGCGCTTTTTTCTTCAGAAGAAAAATTGGACAGGCTGAATCAGAAGTATAAGTTGACAATAGAAAAAACGCAGGGAGATCAATGGTTTTATAAAATACTTCGGAAAGAAATGATGGCGCTTGATAAGCAGGTAGATAACTGGGAAGAAGCAATTTGCGCCGCTGGGAAAATGTTGGAAGAAACAGGACATTGCTCAGAAAAGTATACAAAGAAAATGATTGATCTAGTCTGCAAAAACGGACCGTATATCGTGTTTGCTCCTGGTGTTGCTATCGCACATGCATCACCGCGTGACGGAGCAGTAAGCTTGGGAATCAGTTTTATCAGATTAAAAATTCCAATAGAATTTGGACATGAAGGAAATGATCCGGTGAAGTTCGTTTTAGCGGTTAGTATTCCAGACGAAAATAGTTATCTTTCTGTTTTTTTTCATATGGTACGTTGTATGGCAAATCATGAAATGCAGACATTGCTTTTTTCAGCAGAAAGTAAGACGGATATCATAAATATGATTAAATTTTATGAAATTCAACAATTTAATAAAGAACAGCGATAAAAGGAGGTGAAAATATGCAAAAAAGACCAATTAAGATTTTGATTGCATGTGGAAGTGGTATTGCGACTTCTACACTTGCGGCACAAAGCGTGCGTGAGATCTGTGAAGAGCGGGGAATCGAGGCAGCTATACAGAAAAGCAATATGAGCGAAGTAGTATCTAAGGCGAGTCAGGTCGATGTTGTGTTGACAACGAATATGTATCGTGAAGAATTGCCAGTTCCGCTTATGAGCGTTACAGCTTTGATTACTGGTATAGGGGAAGAAGCGGCAAAAAAGAAATGTGGAGATCTGTTGGAAGAAGTTGCGGCAAAACTTTAAAAAACAGAAAATGCAAGGGAAAAGAGAACATTAGATAGGAGGGTTTATATGGAAATATTAACTAATATCATTCAAGAAATTTTGAATATAGGAGCAATTGCCTTTTTACCGATTATTGTTACTGTTTTAGGATTGATCTTCAGAATGAAATTTTTTGAAGCATTCAAAAGCGGTTTACTGTTTGGTATTGGTTTTCAGGGATTAAAACTTGTTATTTCACTGCTGACAACTACGATACAGCCTATCATCGACTATTATGCAGGATCAGGCGCTTCACGCAGTTTTACGACGATTGATGTCGGCTGGCAGACACTGTCTGCGGCGGCATGGACATCTCCGTTTGCAGCAGTTGTTATACCGGGTGGAGTGATTCTTAATTTTGTTCTTATTAAAGCAAAGGTGATCAAAACATTAAATATTGACATTTGGAATTATTGGCATATTTTGATGTCGGCTTCTATTTTGTATTATATTTTAGGAAATGCGGGAATAACAGGCGCTCCAGCAGTGATTATCAGTTTTGTGTTTGCCATGGCTCTTATGGTGTTTATTAATTTTGTAGGCGATAAAATTGCTCCATGGTGGCAGGAATATTTTGGATATGAAGGAACTACTTGTACAACAAAGAGTTCGACTTTGGCAGCAATACCAGTTGTTTTTGTCACAAATAAAGTTTTGGATAAAATTCCACATGTCAATAAGATCAATATAAATCTATCCTGGATCAATAAAAAGCTCGGCGTGTTGGGGGATCCCGCAATCGTAGGTTTTATTGTAGGGCTTTTTATGGCTGTAATTACCTTACAGACTCCAGCTGTTATGATCCAAGTCGCAGTAGGAATTTCAGCGGTCATTGTATTGCTTCCTAGGATGGTCAGCCTGTTTATGGAAGGATTGGCTCCGGTAAGTAAAGCAGCAAAACAGTTTGTGGTCAAACATTTGGGAGAAGATCGAGAAATTTTACTGGGATGTGATTCAGCTTTTGGGTTGGGAGATCCCGCAGTTATAACACTTGGACTTTTATTAATACCAATTACAATTGCGATTGCTTTTATTATTCCGGGCAATACATATTTTCCGGTAGGCATACTGGCGTCGATTCCCTACTATGCAGGGATGACATGTATGATCAGTAAAGGAAATTTATTTAGAGGTCTGGTAAATGGAACTATATTTATGGTATTACTTGTACTTTCTATGAATTTTATGGCAGATATAGCGACTACATTTATAAGTGCGGCGGGTGTTATGGAAATAGCAGAAGGAACCAAAGTCACAGGAGCGTCGCTGGCAAATATTGTTGATATCCTGGTGGTAGGAATTGCAAAATTATTTGGTGCAGCGTAATAGGTTTTGACAGGAGAGAAATATGTTAGTGAATTCAAAAGAGATATTAAAGCAAGCTAATGAATCTACATATGCAATTCCATCGCCTGACTTTTTTAATCAGAATAGTTTAAAGGCTTATATAGAAATAGCTGAAGAATTTCATAAACCCATTATCGTAGCATACAGCGGAAATATGAAAACGAATTTTCTTACGTTAGAAGAAGCTGCCGAATTGGGCAGATATTATGCAAAAAAGGCGACAGTACCGGTCAGCCTTCATATTGACCATGGATATGATTTGAAATTTATTAAAAACGCGATCGACTTAGGATTTACTTCGGTTATGATTGACGGTTCTAATGATTCGTTTGAAATGAATGTAGAAAAGACAAAAGAAATTGTTGCGTATGCAAGAAATAAAGAAGTCAGTGTGGAGGCAGAGATTGGACATGTAGGTTCCGGACAAAACTACGAAAATGAAGAAGAAAATGATTCTATATATACAGAAGTTGATGATTGCGTGGAGTTTGTGAAAAAGACAGGGATACATTCTGTAGCCGTTTCAATTGGCACAGCTCATGGGATATATGCAGCAGGGACACCTAAGTTAAATTTTAAAAGATTAGAAGAACTGAAAAGAGCGGTAAGTATTCCACTTGTATTACATGGCGGATCTTCCAGTGGAGATGAAAATCTAAAGAAAGCGGCAAGATTGGGAATCAGTAAAATTAATTTATTTACCGATATTGCTACAGGAGGATATAGGGGACTGAAAGCATCCAAGGCACAGAATATGATGGATATATTGGCTGATGGAGATCAAGGTATGAAGGATATTTTAAGACATTATTATCATCTTTTTGGGAAATAGGAGCAAGGATCATGAAGAAAATAATAAAAACGCCTGTATTTGGAATCAATTCAAAAGCTTATATGTATGGAGAGGCTTTGTTGGAACTTGCGAAATATGCAGACGGTCTGGCAAAAGAATATGATATGTCCATTATGTTTAGCGCTCCATATACAGATTTGGCAAATATAGCTTCAGAGACAAAATATATTATGTTAAATGCACAGGGGATGGATCCTATAGATGTTGGAAGAGGTATGGGGCATATACTTCCGGAGTCATTAGCAGAAGCCGGTGCTGACGGTGTATTTCTAAATCATGTCGAACGTCCAATGACATTAAGCCAGTTAATAAAAGCAGTTTCCCGCGCAAAAGAGGTACGAATGAATACGATTATTCTGGCGGATTCTGTGCAGGAAGCAAGAATGACGGCGCTTCTAAAACCAACGATGATCATATGTGAACAACAGAAGCTGATAGGGACAGGAAAAACGGCAGATGTAGAGTATATGTACAACACCAAAAAGGCGATTAAAGAAATCTGCCCGGAAATCATAGTGCTGCAGGGTGCAGGGAATAGGACGGCTCAGGATGTGTATAACGCAATCAAAAATGGCTCGGAAGGGTCAGGGGCAAGCTCGGGAATATTTTTGTCTGAAAATCCGAAAGCAAAGATTCGCGAATTGTTTGACGGTGCATTAAAAGCAAGGGAAGAATTCGGAAGCAAGGTTTATGAAGAGGAGGAAGTATGACTGTCAAAACAAAAGAGTTGTGTTTACAGACGAAAGGGAAAAAAATAACTTTTTTTCGAATCACGGATGAGGTAAAACGATTTATAGAAGAAACACAGATTATCAACGGTATAATCACAGTGCAGACAGAACATACGACCTGTGCCGTTTTCTTTGAAGAGATGGTTCATGATTTTGACATAAAGGGAGATGAATTTCTGCAGGTGGATTTAAATAAGGGTTTGGAAAAAATATTTCCTGCACAGACGAGTGATGATGGATATTACAGATATCCTGGTCCGCTCCATTTAGAACAGGCTAAAACGAAATCGGTATTTTGGGAAGATCCGTCTATTATGTTAAATGGACCGGCACATCTGAAAGCCACATTGTTAGGCGCCAGTCAGACGTTTGTGATTCAAAATGGAGAGATGCAGATAGGAAGATGTGGGGATCTCTATTTTGTGGATTTCGACTATTCCCGTCCGCGTCAGCGTAAAGTACATATCTGTGCTATTGGAGAGCAGAGCGAAAAGGATAAAAAAGTACGGGAAAAGGAGAACTGAGGGTTATGGAAAAAATGATGAAAATGGCTCTTTGGTATGGACCGGAAGATGTAAGGATTGAAGAACGTCCTATGTTTGAGTTAGAAGAAGATGCCATTATCATGAAAGTAAAAGCTTCTTTGACATGTGGGACGGATGTGAAAACATATAAAAGAGGACATCCAAGCTACAAACCAGGGATTTCTTTTGGACATGAGGCAGCAGGAATCGTATACAAAAAAGGAAAGAACGTAACGGGTTTTGAGATAGGAGATAGAATCGTACCACATAGCGCAGCTATGTGTGGAGAGTGTTATTATTGTAAAACGGGCAGGAATGATGGGTGCTGCGAAAACAGAATTCGCATCAAGGGCGGTCATTCGGAGTATGTGTATATTCCGGGACCCGTCGTAAGGCAAAACACGTTTCACATCCCGGACGACGTCAGTTATAAGGCTGCTGCATTGACAGAACCGCTGGCATGCGCTATGTATGGTGCGGATATGACAAAGTTCAGTTATGGGGATACCGTGGTGGTAATGGGTGCAGGTCCGATAGGGCTTATGATCGCGCTTATTATTAAGCGAAGAGGGGCGCATGTTATACAGGCGGACTTTTCGGCGAATAGGTTACAGGTATCTGAAAAACTTGGAATTGACAGGACGATATTATTAAATAGCAATATGGACATTGTGAGGACGATTCGTGATCATACTCCTGCAAAACGAGGTGCAGATGCGGTTGTAGATGCTACCGGACAGCCGGCGGCATGGGAAAATTGTATTATGATTGCACGCAAAGGCGGATACATAAATCTGTTTGGAGGCTGTAAACCAGGGACGAAAATTACAATAGATACGCAGATGATGCACTATGGAGGCTTGACGATCGCAGCCTTTTTTCATACGACACCTAAGCATGTGATGATGGCAAACGAGATGATCAATCATCATGAAATCCCGGAAGATATTTTTGTCACAGGAGAGTATAGATTGGAAAATCTAGTCGAAGCGCTTGAAGCACATGCAAACCAGCAGGGTATAAAAAATGCAATTGTATATGAATAAACTGTTATATCCCCTTAATTGGTTATGAGGATATTGTAGACAGCATTGACAGACGGAGGAAAAATAGATGATAAATGACATATTAATGCTTGAGGCGGCCCCCAGATCATGGGAAGATGCAATTCAGGCGGCGTATAGAGAACTCCATGATAAACATTTTGTAAAAGACTCTTTTTTACATGGATGTATAGAACGGGAAAAAATTTATCCTACAGGTTTGATGACAGAAGTGCCGGTTGCGATACCTCATACGGATTCTATACATGTGATAACTCCGGCAATCTGTGTGATAAAGTTAAGAACTCCAGTTTTGTTTCATAATATGGAAATGCCTGAACAGGAGGTGCCTGCACAATTTGTGTTTTGTATGGCATTGAAATCAGGTGATGCTCAGATAGATATGCTGAAAGCGATTTTAAATACAGCACAGGATAAAAAATTTTTATTGGAAGCTAAAAAAGAGTCTCTTGATATGATAAGAAAAAAATTGATACAAAGATGGGAGGTAAAAGAATATGTGTAACGCGGTAGAACAAGCTAAAGAAGAAGTTATGTGGGGCGTAAGGTCAATGGTGGAAAAAGGATATGCGCTTGGTACTGCCGGAAATATAAGTGCACGTGTAAAAGGAGAAGAATTATTTGTTATTACTCCTTCATCGAGATCATATACAACACTTACAAAAGAGGATTTATGCCTATTGGATATGTCGGGAAAGGTGATAGAAGGAAAATATAAGCCATCGGTGGAAGCAGTTATGCATCGTTATATATTTCAGATAAGACCGGAAGTGGAAGCTATCGTACATTCGCATTCGAAATATGGAACCTTAGCAAGTTCGATAAAAGGCGTCGCAGAATTGCCTATTATAGATGTAGAGAGTATTTCCTATTTAGGAGGTGAAGTACCGGTTGCACCATTTGCCCCTGCAGGTTCTCTAGAACTTGCAGAAAATGTAAAAGCAGCTATTGGGACAAGCGCAGGAGTACTTATGGAGAATCACGGCACGATAGGAGTAGGGATCACGATGGAAAAAGCAATGATTGCCAGCGATAATATAGAGAGAACCAGTGAGCAATATTTATTGCTTTTAGCTACAGGCAGAGAAAAAAAGGAAATACCGGAACAATATATACAGACAGTAAAGGAAATTTCATTTAGGAACCGTAATATAAAAACTAATCCCCAAATATGAGTGGTAAGGAGAAAGTTATGGAAAAATTCAAAATAGTACCGGAGATATATGAATATATGACATTCAAGGAGTTTTTGGAGGAATTTCCTATACATACAGATGATCTGTTACTAACACAGCGGTTCATCTACGCTCCTTTTATAGAACCTTTTCATTTAAATTGTCATATTGTTTTTCAAGAAGATTTTGGAGAAGGAGAGCCATCTGATGAGATGGTAGACGCTGTATTACAAAAAACGGATAGATTAGATTATAATAGAGTGATCGCTGTGGGTGGAGGAACCGTGATTGACATAGCGAAATTGCTTTCTTTAAAGACATTTCATTATACAGAAGAAATCTTTAACGATCCGTCAAAAATTAAAAAAGAAAGAGAATTACTTATTATCCCTACTACATGTGGAACCGGGAGTGAGGTTACGAGATCTGCAATTATCGCATCTATCAAAAAGCAGACAAAAGTACGAATGGCATACGATGCGTTTTATGCGGATAAGGCAATTTTGATTCCAGAATTTATTCATACGTTACCTTATCGCTTTTTTGCGTATAGCTCTATTGATGCCTTGATCCATGCAGTAGAGTCGTACTTATCGCCAAAATCAAATGCCTATACAGACTTATTTGCAGAACATGCTATAAAATCAATCATCAATGCTTTTGTCGGAATAGCAAAAGAAGGGCAAGAGAGCAGAAATAAATGGGCTAGAGATGTTTTAAGAGCCAGTAACTATGCCGGAATTTCTTTTGGAAATGCCGGCTGTGGCGCAGTACATGCTCTTGCATTCCCATTGAGCGGGAGATATCATGTGGCTCATGGGGAAAGTAACTATCAATTTTTTTGTGCCGTACTTGATCTGTATTATGAAAAGGATGCAAAAGGGAAAATAAGCAGGCTATTATTTATATTGGCAGAGTTGCTGCAGTGTAAAAAAGAAGATGCCCTTTGTCGATTAGAAGAATTGTTAGATCAAATATGGAAAATAAAAAAATTACGTGATTTTGGAATGCAGGAAGAAGAAATAGAGGAGTTTGCAGATGAAGTGTATGAGGAACTTCAGCCTGTGCTTGCTACCAGCTACGTACAATTGTCCAGAGAGGAATTGGAAGCGATCAACAGAAAATTATTTTAGTATATAGATTTACATTTTAAACAATTTTATATGTAAAGAAGGACTGCCGCGAAAGTAGATGAAACATCTGCCAGAGCGGCAGTTTTATTTTAATAAAAAAATAAAAATTCAACGAGGTGCTTTTGATAGATACAAATTAAAGGTGGATGCATTACTTAAATTATATAAAAACGCACTCTATAAATACTATTTACTTGAAAATGCGGGAGATATATAATATATATAGCATATTTAAAGGTGGCCAAATGGACACCTGGTCAGTAGTAGGGTGAAGATACGGGGATATGTCCGGCGGCGAATATGCAAGAATGAAAAAGATAACTAAAGCAGGAAGAACCGGTAAAGAAGTAGATACGGCTTTCTTTTGGAATGTAAAATACAGGAGGGTGAGACAAATGAAAGGAGAAAAGCAAGGCTTAGCTGTTCTGCATACATCGGTGTTCTTGATGAGTCTTTCGGGACTTTTCGCGAAGTGGTTAGACCTTCCGCCAGCAGTGATCGTATTTTGGCGGGTGGTATTTTCCTCGTTGTGTCTGCTGTTTTTCTTAAAGCTGCGAAAAGAAAAGACGCGGCTGGCGCGCCGAAAGGATTATCTGCTGCTGATGGCGGCAGGCGCTGTGCTTGTCATACACTGGACCACGTTCATGCAGTCGATCCAGACCTCCACGGTAGCCATAGGAACATTGACCTTTTCGACATTTCCGCTTTTTGTGACATTTCTGGAACCTGCCTTGTTTAAAGAAAAGCTGAAAATGCAGCAGATCATATCAGCGGCGGTGATGCTGGTCGGCGTCATCTTTATCGTGCCCCGGTTTGAAATGGGGAATTTTATGACGCAGGGTATTCTATGGGGGATGGCGGGGAGTCTCAGCTATGCGGTATTATCTTTGATGAACCGGAAATTTATGGAGCAGTATTCCAGTACGCTGACTGCCTTTTATGAGCAGGCGACAGCCAGTATCCTTTTACTTCCGGTGTTGTTTTTCAGTCCGCAAAGAGCGCAGGGAAGTGATTTCCTGATCCTCCTCACACTGGGAATGGTATTTACGGCAGTGGCGCATACTTTATATATAGAAAGCCTTCGGTATGTGAAAGTGCAGACTGCCGGGATCGTATCGGGTATGGAGTCTGTCTATAGTATTGCGGCGGCGTTTTTCCTCTTAAAAGAAACACCGTCGATACGGGAGCTGATCGGGGGGAGTATTATACTCGGGGTTGTATTTTATTCCAGTATAAGATCGGTGCGGGAGGACTTTGGGAGACAAAATACAGAATCCTGTAAATCGCAAGGATAAGAAACAAGAGGCGTGATAAAGAAAATGGAAAAAGTACTGAAATATTTTACAATCGATGGAGCAGTCGGAGGAAGTCAGGCATGGTTTAGCAACGTAGTCATGAATATGGGCGGGTGTGCGGCGGTGACTGCCTGTGACAGCAGTATTTATTTTGCGCTTCACGGCGGCTGTACAGAGATCTGTCCTTTTGCTGTACAGGCTCTGACAAGAGAAGAGTATGTGCGGTTCGGGATGAAAATGAAGCCGTACTTAAAGCCGAGAGTCGGGGGCGTAAAGGAATTATCCATGTTTATAGATGGATATAGAAAATATCTTGCAGATGTAGGGGTGAACGAGCTTTATATGGAAGCGTTTCACGGAGAACATACTTATTCAGAAGCAGAGAAATTAGTAAAACAGCAGATCGATGCAGGATATCCGATCCCTTATCTGCTTTTACGCCACAAAAATAAGAAATTCCAAGATTTTCAATGGCATTGGTTTTTATGTTTCGGATATGAAATAAGACAGGAGGGAATATGGATCGTTGCAGCTACATATGGACAGAAAAGCGTGCTGCCCTTAAAAGAGCTGTGGAATACCCAGATGGAAGAAAAAGGCGGAATGATCAGATTTTACAAACAAGGCAGTGTGCATAGATTTTATTGACGGGAAGAAGGAAATTCGTTACAATATGTGCAGTATAGAAAAGTAGAAAAGAGGGAAAATTATGGCAAATCCAATTGTGACATTTGAAATGGAAAACGGAGATATCATGAAAGCAGAGCTGTATCCGGAGATCGCGCCGAATACAGTAAAGAACTTTGTTTCTTTGGTTAATAAAGGCTTTTATGACGGACTTATTTTTCATCGTGTGATCAGCGGTTTTATGATCCAGGGTGGTTGTCCTGACGGAACAGGTATGGGAGGCCCAGGATATACGATCAAGGGAGAGTTTTCTCAGAATGGTTTTGCGAATGATCTGCTCCATGAGGAAGGCGTTTTGTCTATGGCGCGGGCGATGCATCCAGACTCTGCAGGCTCACAGTTTTTTATCATGCACAAGAAGTCTCCCCATTTAGATGGAGCGTATGCGGCGTTCGGCAAGATTACGGAAGGCATGGATGTAGTAAATAAAATTGCAGATACAGCTACGGATTATAGTGATAAACCGCTGGAGACACAGCGAATGAAAAAAGTCACCGTGGAAACTTTCGGCGAGGAATACGAAGAGCCGCAGAAAGCGTAATCTTTTCCGGGAGGATGCAATGAAAAAAAAGCTGACACAGCCGGCAGGCGTATGCCTGCTGGCACTTTTGTGCTGTGCTCTGTGGGGGAGTGCTTTTCCTTGTATTAAGATAGGATATGAATGGTTTGCGATAGAGGGAGTAGGAAGCCAGATTCTCTTTGCTGGATATCGTTTCTTTCTGTCCGGGGTGCTCACGTTTCTTCTTGGCTGTGTGCTGGAAAAGAGAGTGCTTACAATGAAAAGAACATCTTTTCCCTGCATTTTACGGCAGGGTATCGTACAGACGACGATACAGTACGTGTGTTTTTATATAGGACTTGCGCATACGACAGGGACAAAGGGCTCTATTATAAACGGTTCGAACGCCTTTTTTTCTATTATAGTGGCACATTTTCTTATAAAAAATGAAAAAATGACCTGGACAAAATCCCTAGGCTGTCTGTTTGGTTTGATGGGTGTGGTCGTGATCAATCTGGCGCCGGGAGCTCTTGCCGGAGGCTTCCATATAATGGGTGAAGGCATGGTACTGCTGTGCAGTCTGGCATACGGGGTCAGTACAGTACTTTTGAAGATGATCTCAGACAGGGAGAGTGCAATGACGATCACGGCATATCAGACATTGCTGGGGGGTTTTCTCTTGATACTCATAGGTTTTGCGTTAGGCGGAAAAGTTGGCGGAGGCGATCTTAAGAGCCTGTGTCTGCTTGTGTATATGGCATTGCTTTCCACGGGGGCATTTAGTATATGGACGCTTCTTTTGAAATATAACCCGGTAGGTAAGGTAGCCATATATGGCTTTACGATCCCGATCTTTGGCGTAGTACTTTCGGCGTTGTTTCTTGGCGAGCAGATCATATCTTTCCAGAATATTCTGGCACTGGTGCTTGTCAGTCTGGGAATCTGGATCACATATAGGGACAGGGAGGCAAAGACAGATGGAAATGGTAGAGACAGAGAAACTTACGTATGAATATGAAAAACGAGATGAAAATGGAAATATAACAGGGACAAACAAAGCAATCGACGGCATTGACATGCAGATCAGGCCGGGCTCTTTTGTCGCGATCTTAGGGCATAATGGTTCTGGAAAGTCTACCCTCGCTAAGCATATGAATGCAATCCTTGTACCTACAGGCGGCACTATGTGGGTAGATGGAAAAGATACAAAAGATGCAGAAGAACTGTGGAATATACGACAGAGTGCAGGCATGGTATTTCAAAATCCGGATAACCAGATCATTGGTACGGTAGTAGAGGAGGATGTAGGGTTTGGACCGGAAAATTTAGGCGTACCTACAGAGGAAATCTGGAGGCGGGTAGAAGAAAGTTTAAAATCTGTCGGAATGATCCAATATCGGACACATTCTCCAAATAAACTTTCTGGTGGACAGAAACAGCGGGTAGCGATCGCTGGTGTGGTCGCAATGGAGCCAAAGTGTATCGTACTGGACGAACCGACCGCTATGTTGGATCCTAATGGGCGCAAAGAAGTGATACGCACAGTAGAAAAGCTCAGAAAAGAAAAACAGGTGACGGTCATCTTGATCACCCACTATATGGAAGAAGTCATAGATGCAGATGAAGTGTTTGTGATGGACAGCGGGCATATCGTGATGCATGGAACTCCCAGAGAGGTATTCAGCCAGGTGGAGAAACTGAAACAATATAGGATGGATGTGCCTCAAGTGACGATGCTGGCAGAGGAACTTCGAAAAAGCGGGCTTACACTGCCTAGAGGGATATTAAAAAGGGAAGAGCTGGTGAAAGCATTATGTCAATTAAATTAGAAGATATCAGTTATGTATATAGTCCGGGCACAGCTTATGAGCAGCATGCTTTGAAGCATATCAGCCTGGAGATACCACAGGGACAGTTTGTCGGCATCATTGGACATACAGGCTCCGGAAAATCTACGCTGATCCAACATTTCAACGGGCTTATGAAAGCGACTTCCGGTAAGTTGTATTATGAGGGAAAGAATATTTATGAGGAAGGGTATGACCTGAAAACATTGCGCAGCCAGGTGGGGTTGGTATTTCAATACCCGGAACATCAGTTGTTTGAGACGGACGTATTAAGCGACGTCTGCTTTGGACCTAAGAATCAGGGACTTTCTGCCGCGCAGTGTAAGGAAAGAGCAGTTGAGGCGCTGGAACTGGTTGGACTTCCTGAAAAATATTATGACAGATCTCCTTTTGAATTATCCGGCGGACAAAAGCGCCGTACGGCGATTGCCGGCGTACTCGCCATGCATCCGAAAGTGCTTGTACTGGATGAGCCCACAGCAGGGCTGGATCCCCGAGGACGGGACGAGATCTTGGACCAGATAGAGGTGCTTCACAAAAAGACAGGGATAACCGTTATACTGGTTTCCCATAGTATGGAGGATATTGCCAGATATGTAGAGCGTATCCTTGTCATGAACCAGGGAGAGAAGATGCTGGACGGCGCCCCGAAAGAAGTATTTGCACATTATCAGGAACTGGAAGAAGTGGGACTGTCAGCTCCGCAGGTGACGTATATCATGCATGATCTGAAGAAACATGGCTTACCGGTGCGTACAGACGTGACTACGGTGGAAGAAGCGGCACAGGAGATTCTAAACAGTCTGAAAAAGGAGAGACTATGATCAGGGATATTACGATAGGACAATATTATCCGGCAAAGAGCGTGATACATCGCCTGGACCCAAGAACAAAGATCGTATGTACACTTTTGTTTTTGGTGTCGCTGTTTGTGCAGAATAGTTTTCTGGGATATGTGACAGCTACCGTTTTTCTGGGTTTTGTGATCTATTTGAGCCGGGTACCATTTAAGTTTATCGTCAAAGGTTTGAAGCCTGTCGTTATTTTATTGCTATTTACTGTTTTAATGAATCTGTTTTTGAATAAAGGAGGCGAGGTGCTGGTTTCTTTCTGGATCTTCAGGATTACAGAAAAGGGACTTAGAATCTCAGTATTTATGGCAGTCCGTTTGATGTATCTGGTCATAGGATCGTCTCTTATGACATTTACGACAACGCCAAATGCATTGACGGATGGAATTGAAAGGGTTTTGCATCCGTTGAACAAGATCCGGGTTCCGGTACATGAAGTGGCTATGATGATGTCTATTGCACTCCGTTTTATTCCGATTCTTTTGGAAGAGACAGACAAGATCATGAAAGCGCAGATTGCCAGAGGAGCAGACCTGGAGAGTGGAAATATTTTGCAGAGAGCAAAAGCTATGGTGCCGGTTCTGGTTCCTTTATTCGTATCCGCATTCCGGCGCGCAGGTGACCTGGCTATGGCAATGGAAGCACGCTGTTATCATGGCGGTGACGGAAGAACAAAGATGAAGCCGCTTGTATATCAGAGAAGAGACAGAGCAGCGTATGTGTTTGTTGTCTTATATCTGGCTGTGGTCTTTTATGTGGGGCGGTTGATAGATTTTTCAGTCTGGATATTTTAAAAGAAAAGCTGGAGAAGAAAAAAGATGAAGAGAATTAAGCTGATCGTTGCATACGACGGTACGAATTACTGCGGCTGGCAGATACAGCCGAATGGACTTACGATAGAAGAAGTCCTCAACCGGAAGCTGTCAAAGGTTCTCAAAGAAGATATCCGTGTGATCGGTGCCAGTCGGACAGATTCAGGAGTCCATGCGCTGGGAAATGTGGCGGTATTTGATACAGATACAAGTATTCCGCCGGAACGGATCGCCTATGCTGTCAACCAGAAGATGCCGGAAGATATTGTGATCGTAAGATCCGAAGAGGTTCCAAAAGACTGGCATCCGAGGTATTGTGACTGTGAAAAAATATACGAATATCATATCTGGAATGCCCAGACGCCAGATCCTACAAGAAGACGTACCACATATTTTGTTTCTTATAGACTGGATCTGGATAAGATGAGACAAGCAGCATCTTATCTGATAGGAGAACATGATTTTGCCAGTTTCTGCAATGTGCGGACAAATGTGGAAAATACAGTACGGACGATTTATGAATTGACCGTTGAACAAAAGGAGTGCGAGTGGATCATCCGGATCCGAGGAAATGGTTTCCTCTATAATATGGTCCGTATCATTGTTGGGACGCTCTTGCGTGTCGGAAGAGGTTTCTATACGCCGGAAAAGGTGCGGGATATTTTAAAAGCCCAGGATAGGCAGGCGGCAGGCGTCACAGCGCCTCCTCAGGGACTTATTTTAAAAGAAATTTTGTATAAGTAATAAGAGAAGGATTGACAATAGAGCAGGTACTTGATAGTATGAGATTAATTCGAGAAACGAAAACAGGATGAATGGAGGCAGACCAGATTTTCAAGAAATAAAGCAGGTTCTTTATATTCAGGAGATCTGGTTTTTATTCTATGGGAAAGGGAAAGCGGGCTTGCCCGCTTTGTTCTCTGTAGAAATGCCTTTCCGACAATCGGAAAGCAGAAGGAGGAAGAAAAAATGAAGATTTATGAAGCAAACGACTACCAGGAAATGAGCCGGATCGCCGCAAATATTATAGCTGCACAGGTTGTTTTAAAGCCGGATTGTGTATTGGGATTGGCGACAGGTTCCACGCCGATCGGCACATATGACAGACTGACAGAATTGTATGAAAGCAACGATGTAGATTTTTCCAAGGTAAAGACAGTAAATCTAGATGAGTATAAGGGATTGGATCATGCAAATGATCAAAGTTACTATTATTTTATGCATAAAAATTTGTTTGACCGTGTAAATATCATGGAAGAAAATACAAATGTTCCCAATGGAATGGAAGCAGATTCCGCTAAGGAGTGTGCAAGATATGAAGAACTGATCCGGTCTCTGGGCGGGATCGATCTGCAGCTGCTTGGTCTGGGACATAATGGGCATATTGGGTTTAATGAACCGTCTGCTGTTTTCGAGAAGCAGACACATTGTGTAGACCTGACAGAAAGTACGATCGAAGCAAATAAGCGTTTCTTTGCTTCTGCGGATGATGTGCCGAGACAGGCATATACAATGGGGATTGGGACGATCATGGCGGCCAGGAAAGTACTTTTAGTTGCAAATGGAGAAGCCAAAGCAGACATTGTGGCAAAGGCCTTTTTTGGAGAGATCACACCGCAGGTACCGGCATCTATCTTGCAGCTGCATAAAGACGCTATTTTAGTTTGTGATAAAGCCGCTTTATCCAAGATACCGCGGTAATACTCGCTGGAAACTAAAGAAAGGAATACAATAATGAAGTATACGCTGGAAGTATGTGTGGACAGCGTAAGGTCAGCGTTGGAAGCCCAGGAAGGAGGGGCTGACCGGATCGAGCTGTGCAGCAATCTTATCATAGGAGGCACATCACCGGGTAAAGCGTTATTTCAACAGGTGAAGCAATACACGGATTTAGAGATCCGTGTATTGCTTCGTCCAAGATTTGGAGATTTTTGTTATGACTCATATGAGTTTGCGCAAATGAAAGAGGAAGCCCAGATGTACCGGGAATTAGGAGCTGATGCGATCGTAACAGGGATAGTACGCCCTAACGGCACGCTGAATATCGAACAGATGCAGGAACTGCTGGACATGGCAGAAGGAACGGATTTTACACTGCACAGGGTCTTTGATATGTGCCGGGATCCTTTTGAAGCGTTAGAACAGGCGATATCTTTGGGGATGAAAACCATTCTTACGAGTGGACAGAGAAATTCTGCATGGGAGGGGCGTGATCTTTTGAAAGCCTTGGCAGAAAAAAGTGCCGGGCGTATAGAGATCTTAGCAGGAGCAGGGATTACATCAGACATACTTGTAAAGCTGATTTCCTATACGAAAGTGAGTGCTTACCACATGTCCGGCAAGATCGCGAAAGACAGCACTATGTTATACAGAAGAGAGGGCGTAAATATGGGACTGCCGGGTTTTAGCGAATATGAAGTCTGGCAGACAGAGGCAAAAAACATCAAAAATGCGTCAAAAATATTAGAGGAGTGTGCAGATGATCAAGGTAATTGCGTCTGATTTAGACGGGACGCTTTTAAATGAAGAACATAAAATAGCAGAGAGGACGATCCGGGCTGTAAAACGTGCCCAGGAGGAAGGTATTCTTTTCGTGGCCGCCACGGGAAGAGGATACGAGGAGGCAAAGCTAGCCTTAGAGCCGACAGGGATCCGCTGCAGCCAGATCGTGACGAGTGGATCGGAAGTACGGGATGCAGCAGGGAATATCATCCGAACGATCTCCATGGAAAAGGAGGCGGCAGGAAAGATCCTGGAAATTTCTGAAAAGGCCGGGATAGCGGCGTATGTATTTACAGACGAACTGGACGGTGTCATCGGCACGCCGGAGGAAGTAGAGGACTTTCTTGTGGCGCAGGTGCAGACGTTTCACTTAAATGGGACAAAAGAAGAAATCTTAAAGGATCCTTTGTTTCAGGAATACAAAAAAAATACGAATGTCCTCCCGGATAAAGAAGCTATTTTAAATTCAGAGCGTATCATTTATAAAATTTTTTTGTTTTCTACTAATTTAGAGATCATTAGGAAGATAAAAAAAGAAGTAGAAAGAATACCGGGAATCGCTTCTGCCGCTTCCTCTCTGGATAATGTGGAGATTACCAGTATAAAGGCACAGAAAGGGCCTGTATTGAAATGGTACGTAGAAAGTCTGGGATACAGCATGGATGAAGTTATGGTCATGGGAGACAGTTTAAACGATTATTCCATGCTCTCTATGGAATTTGGCGCCTGTGTGGCTATGGAAAACGCCGCAGATATATTAAAAAAGACAGCGGCCTACCGTGCGCCTTCCAATGAGGAAGACGGAGCGGCAATTGCCATTGAAAAACTATTGGAAGGAAAACTGGAAGAACTGCGGGTAAAAGGGTGAATGGCGCCGTGTTGCTTGTGATTTTTATATCCAGCTGCTTCTGTGAATATTCCTAAAGAAATGAATCGGAGTTTTTCGATAAATTTTTTTGATGCTTTAGAGAAAATTTGATTATTCCGGAAGCAGAGCATACGTATCTGTATGCGCATAGGGGACTAATCTTATTTGAACGAATGAAATAATTTTCAGCAAAAATAATAGATTGACAAAGAAAATAAGATGCAGTATAATTCAAATATACAAAATTTTGAACAATAGAAGGATAACATATATGGAAACAGATAAAAACAATGTGTTGTATCAGAAAATCGGAGTTACGATTAACAGTCTGGCACTTAGTTTCCTCTCTAAGAATGAAGGAGAACGTATTGCGTCTATTACGCAGTATCAGGAAGAACTGGGTGTTTCTAGGGGAACAATACAAAATGCATTGAATTATCTGAAAGACGTACATGCCATACAGTTGGTTTCACGAGGGCATCTGGGTACATATATTGAACATATCGATTATATAAAACTGCAGGAATGTTCTTTGGTAAGAGGTCTTATGGGGATCATGCCGTTTCCATATTCTTCTGCCTATGAAGGTTTTGCTACGGCCCTGTATGAGCAGCTGAAGAATTTTCGCTTTAATATGGCATATGCCCGCGGCGCAAGAGGGCGTATGGAATTGGTAGAATCCGGAACATATCAGTTTGCGGTGTGTTCGCAGTATTCAGCACAGCATGAGATAGAAAACGGGAGAAATATCGAGATCGCATTGAATTTTGGGGCAGGCAGTTTCTTGTCACGGCATGTGCTTTTACTGAAAGATACAGAAAAAGACGGGCTTGAGGACGGTATGCGAGTGGCGTATGACAAAGAATCTTTAGATCAGAGTCAGATCACAAAAAGTGTTGTAGGAAAAAGAAAAGTGGAATTGATCAATATCCGTACCCAACAGACGGTGAATGCGCTGCAGGACGGAGTAATTGATGCAGGCGTATGGAATTATGATGATATTCTGGAAAATCATTATCTGGATAATCTGAAAGTGGTGTTTTTGCAGAAAGAAGAATATGAGGAGTCTTTTTCTGCGGCTGTTTTGGTCGTGAAGAAGAACAGTCGTTATTTACAGCAGATATTAGAGAAAAATATCAGTGTAAAAGAGACATTGAAAATACAAGATGAAGTCCGCAGAGGAAAAAGGAGATCTATTTGCTGATGGATCGTCCGTAAGAGAAAGAAGTTAGATAGTTGGAAGGCGTTTATTTTACAAATATACAAAAAAATGTACAATGAGAAATAAGGTATTTGAAAATGGGAAGATACTATTTTTTGTTTTCTCAAAATACAATATTTTGTATTTTGAGAAAACGTCTGCGGAAGAGAAAGGAGGTATTAAGAGTCCGCAGAGAAAATGAATATGAGAATATGAAGGAGGAAAAAAGATGATAAATTATGTGTTGGCAGCAGGGATCGGTGCAGTTTCTTCGATTTTGGCAAATCGAAACGTGGCGGTGTATAATGATGGTTTCAGACCGGTATACACAGAATATTTTAATGGAAATATGGACAGAAAGTCTCTGGCAGCGACTTCTTTTGCTGTAAGTTTTGGTCTGATCGTAGGTTTTGGGTTTACAAATTCCATAGCAATGGGAATCATTATTATCCACACTTTTTTACTGATGGGGGATATCATAGGGACTTGGTGTCCGGATACACCGGTTGGAACTGTTATATCCGCTGTTGTCGGAGCGGCATGGGGCATTATCGTCGTAGCTTTTATGTCTACGATCGCAGATTTGTTTTCTATGATGCCGGTAGATTTTCTGCCTTATCTTGGAAATGTAGCAGATATTGTTGTAGCGACCTTTGCTATTTTCCCTTCTTTGGCAGTAGCATTCCAACATGGGGTAAAAAAAGGCGGGATTACAGCACTTATTACGTTAGTGGTCTATATTTTAGTTAAGAATTTCGGCGTATTTCATTTTGGAGATTTTACATTATCTTTAAATGCGGACGGGATGGCAATGCTTGCAGGAACAATCACAATGATCATTTTTGCTGTACGTACAAAGCAGGAAGCGATCGGCGCTGATCTGACGAATATATTTTCTGTGAATGTGGAAAGGATCAAAAAGAGCTGGTATTGGTTTGCGCTGATGGGCGGACTATTATCGATGGCTGCATCCCAGTGTATTTTGACGACAGATGTTATTTCCGGTCCGCTGCAGATGCAGAATGAATTTGCGCAGGCCGCAATGGTTGCCTGTGTACGGGCTATTGGATATATTCCGCTGGTTTATACGACAGCGATCGTAACAGGTGTGTTTTCTCCGGCAGGTTCTTATTTTTCTGTTGCTGTCGGTATGTTGTGCGGCTCATTTGGACTTTCCACAACTATGACATGTGTTCTTGCGTTTGCATTTGGAGCAGCTGTGATCACATTGGAAACATTCTTCTTGGGAAGCATCGGAAGCTTATTAGATCGTTTTCCTGCCCTTAGAGAATTGGGAGACCATATCCGAAACGCTATGTCACAGATCCTCGAATTGGCGCTTCTTGTAGGAGGTTTTACAGCATCGGGTATGATCATGAATGAAGTGGGCATGTCCTATATAGGTTCTATGATCGTTATGATTGTCTGGATGATCAACAAATGTGCAAAAAAACCATTCCTGGTACCAATGGCGGTAGGACCTGTAGTTACGATAGGTATGGGAATACTGGCAAATATTATCAAGATTCTGGGACTGTCAATTGCATAGTAAATGGAGGAGATGATAGAAAATGAAAATCGTAGTAGGCGGAGCTTTATACAAAAAAGAAAATGCAGAGTTGATCGAAAAGTATGGAAATGGAAAAGTAGAAGTAGAGATCATGCCTGACCTGCAGGCGGCAATGGCATTAAAAGCAGGCAAAGCAGACTATTATCTAGGTTCCTGCCAGACGGGCGCAGGCGGTGCTCTGGGTATGGCTATCGCTATGAATGGCATGGAGAAATGCATTACAGTGGCTATGGTGGGAAAGGTATTGGATGAAGAGGAAATCCTTAAGGCTGTAAAAGAAGGAAAAAAAGCGTTCGGCTTTGTGCCGGAGGCGGCAGCTCGGGTTATCCCTGTTATTATGAAAGGAATCCTTGAGAATGAATGAAGCAAAAGAGAGAATAAGAATCTTGACAGAGGGAAAGGTAATCTCGCTTAAAACGGGCAAATATGTCTGTCAGGTTATCGACTATCTGGAGGCATCTGATTTAAAAACAGATCAGGATAAATTAAATACGATGCTGACGCATCTGGCAATGGCAACCCAGAGGCTCTTAGAAGGGAAAGAGGCGGAGATGCCGGATGAGGCAGTCTGGAAAGAAGTAGAAGAGGATTCTTGTTATCAGGAAGCAGAAAAGTTGGTGAAAACAATAGAAAACTTATCCTTTCTGACTTATCCGGAAAGCGAACGGCGCTATCTGCTGATACATATATGTAATATGCTGCATTAGATAAGAGGATACAAAGAAGATGAATATATTAAATGACGGATATACATTGATGCACGAGCATATGACCCTGGATCTGTCTCGCATAAAGCAGGAAGAAGACTGCCGGCTGGACTGTAAGGAAGAAACTATACGAGAATGCAGGCAGTTGTATGAGTTGGGAGTGCGTAATATTGTGGATGTAACCAATACAGGGATGGGGCAGAATGTACCTTATGTAGAAGAAGTAGAGAGGCGGACGGGCATCCGCATCCTGCAGTCTGCCGGATATTATAAAGAACCGTTTTTTCCAAAGGAGGTATATACACAGTCTGTGGAGGAACTGGCAGAGAATATGGCAGATCAGGTGCTGAATGGATTTAAGGAAAGCAATAGTAAAGCGGCGCTTTTAGGCGAAATCGGTACATCTGCGGAGGCAATCAGAGACAGTGAGTGTAAGGTGCTCGATGCGGCAGTCCTGGCACATAAGAAAACGAAAGTACCCATTTATACGCATACGACGAAAGGTGTGTATGCAAAAGAACAGGCGGAATATTTAGTCTCTCAGGGAGTAGACCCTGGAAAACTCGTGATCGGACATGTAGATCTGATCGGTCGTATAGACTATATCCGTGCGGTTTTGCGGCAGGGCGTCTTTGTAGGATTTGACACTATTGGAAAAGAGAATTATCTCTTAGATGAGAAGCGGGCAGCATTGTTATATGAACTGGATCAGGAGGGGCTGCTTGCTCAGGTCGTATTATCTATGGATATTACAAGAAAATCAGGATTAAGATACAAAGGCGGCAGAGGGTACATGTATCTATTTACGCATTTCCTTCCTATGCTGAGAGATGCCGGCATACAAGAATCCCATATCCGCCAGATGCTTGTGGATAATCCACAGAGAATCTTTTCATAAAGAAGGGAGACAGAAAAGGATGGAAAAAGAAAAAACAGAGGCAGTGATCGGTGCAGCGAAGAAAACCTTTCTGGCGATACAAAATCCATACAAAACAGTGGAAAAAGTGTTCCCTTTGGCGATCAATGCTTATCAAACTGGGGTACCTGCTTACATAGGGGTAAAAGACCATAAGTCGATCCCGCTCCACCTTATAAAAACATTAGAAGATACAGGAAAATATGCGCTGCATACCTTGGACTGCAATAGTCTGGGAGGCAGAGCGGTGGATATGTGTGTGCGTAATCCGCTTACGGGTAACCCTATGACGGGTTCTTCCAGCGGTACAGCATTAAATGTTTTTTATCATATGAATGACCTGGGGATTGGTACCGACGGCGGCGGAAGTGTTCTTGCACCTGCTTTGAGCCTGCAGTTGTTCGGTTTTATCAGTTCTCAGATAGAAAAAGAAGAAATGGAAAAATTTCACCGGGTCTCTACAGATGGGCTTGCTTTTTCCCCATCTGTCGGATTGATCACCAGGGAATGGGAACTTTTGAAAGAGACGGTTCGGACTGTTTTGCATCTTCCGGAAGACAAAGAGAAAGCCTCCTGTATTTTGGCATCAGATAAGAGTACGATTTCCTGGAAAGAAGTGCAAAAGATTTCTTATCCGGATCTGGATTCGGATCGGGAAACTTTGATTCGGTTTTTGAAGGATACGTTATCTCAGTGTGATTTTATGGTCTCCTATGAAGGCCCCGTAGATGTGCGGGGAATGGGAGACAGTATATTCGGACATTTCGATCCTTGGACAGAAAAGAGACAGCGGGAAGCCGGAAAAGGTCTGCTGCGGGTTGCCAATATGGTGAATGCAGATGCCGTCTGTATACCGGGAAAAGAATTGGGATGTGGATGGGTGCTCTTATGTGAAGGGACACCTGTGAAAACAAAGATCATGTTGGAATATGCCGAAAAGCTGGTTGGTGGAAAGGATGAACTGCTGGGCAGATATTTTGGAAATTTGGATTTGTATTTTGACAGAGGATATGGAAAATTTTCATAAATGAAGAGGTGAAGATATGCGGACTTATCCGTTAAAAACTATAAGTTTAGAAGAAGCACTGCGGCTGCAGTTTAAGGTAGTAGATTGTATAACACGGGAATTTGAAGGACAAGAGATCCTTAGCAGAGGAGACTTGGGCGTGGTTCCGGGTTTGAATAAGCCTGTTACGACAAGAAAAGCAGAAAAGGCAGTAGCGGCTGTGTTTGACGCAGAAGCAGCCTGCTTTGTGCGGGGCGCAGGTACAGGAGCGATACGATATGCCCTGTGCGCGTTGGTTACACCGGGGGATACACTGCTTGTACACACAGCGGCTGTTTACAATACAACACAAAACAGCCTGGACATGATGGGGATACGAACTGTACGCGCAGATTTTAATGATCTGGACAACATTCGGACAGTTCTTACAAAACATCCGGAGATAAAGGCTGCATTGGTACAGTATACAAGGCAGAGCATGGAAGATTCTTATGAAATGGAAAGTGTGATCCAGACGATCAAATCTTGCCGTGAGATGCCTGTTATAACGGATGATAATTATGCCGTTATGAAGGTAGAGAAAATGGGCAGCCAGTGCGGCGCAGACGTATCTTGTTTTTCTGCGTTTAAGCTGCTTGGCCCGGAAGGGATCGGCTGTGTCGTCGGAAAAAGAGCGGTCATTGATAAAATTGTGAAAATGCATTATTCCGGTGGAAGCCAGACACAGGGACACGAAGCACTTGACGTGCTCAGAGGAATGGTCTATGTACCTGTGGCTTTGGCCATCCAGGCGCAAGTCAATGAAGAGTGTGTGCAAAGGCTAAATGGAGGAGAATTAAAAAGCGTAAAAAAAGCATTTCTGGCAAACGCGCAGTCAAAAGTACTGCTGGTAGAATTCCATGAAGAGATTGCAAAGGCAGTACTGCGAGAGGCACAGAAATTAGGCGCTGCTCCCAATCCCGTAGGGGCGGAGTCTAAATATGAGGTAGTGCCCATGTTTTATAGAGTATCCGGTACATTTTTAGCGGCAGATCCTACTTTGGAAAACAGAATGATCCGGATCAATCCGATGCGTGCCGGAGCGGACACAGTACTGCGTATTTTGCGGGAAGCGATAGAGAGGGTGTAAGCATGTTTCTAAATAGAATAAAACAAGAGAATATTCCTTTGCTGGAGACTGCTTTTTCTCTGCACCAGGAGGGGCGAGTTTTGCCGGATTCTTTTGTGATCGACACAGATACGTTGTTTGAAAATGCAGGAAAAATACTGGCAGAGGCGAAGAAGAAAAATATCCGCTTGTATTTTATGCTGAAACAGATCGGAAGAAATCCCTATATTGCAAAAAGATTGACAGATATGGGATTTGACGGAGCAGTCGCAGTGGATTTTAAAGAGGCCCAGGTTATGATGCGTCATCATATACCGATTGGAAATATAGGACATCTGGTACAGATTCCGGATGCTATGATCGAACAGGTGGTGAACTATGGTCCGGAGGTCATAACCGTCTATTCTGTGGAGAAGGCAAAGAGGATAGCGGATGCCGCCGTAAAGCAAAGGAAAGAACAGAAGATCCTGCTCCGGGTATATGATCAGGGCGATCTTATATATGACGGACAGACAGCAGGATTTGCTATGGCAGATTTAAATCATGTATTAGATATACTATGCCGTATGCCGGGAATACAAGTGGCAGGAGTGACGTCTTTTCCTTGTTATCTTTATGACGAAAAGGAAGAATGTATAAAAAAGACGCATAATCTATCTTCTGTGTTAAGAGCTGTGGAAGTATTAAATAGAAGAGGCATCGAGGCGGAGATCATCAATACCCCATCGGCCAGCTGCTGTGAGACTATCAGACACATGCATGTAGACGGGGGGAACTGCGCCGAGCCGGGACATGGACTGACCGGGACTATACCGGCTCACACGGCAAATACGATGGAAGAGAAAATCTGTGCAGTGTATGTCAGCGAGATTTCGCACAATTTTTTCGGAAAGGCGTATTGCTTTGGAGGCGGACATTATAGACGTTCCCACATGGAACGCGCACTTGTAGGCAGAAGTCTGGCGAATGCTAAGGAAGCGGATGTGCAGACACCGTCCATGGAAAGTATTGATTACCATCTAGGTTTAGATAGAGAATTTGCAGTGGGAGATACGGCTGTGATGGCGTTTCGTTTTCAAGCGTTTGTCACAAGAGCGGACGTTGTTTTGGTGAAAGGGATCTCCAAAAGCAGACCAGAGATTATCGGTATCTATGATAGTCTGGGAAATGAGAAGAAAGGAAGCGTAGGACAGGCATGAAACGATTTGTTGTGATCGTATTAGATGGCTTTGGCATCGGCGCTATGGCA
Organism: Mediterraneibacter sp. ICN-202921; assembly: GCF_037890075.1. NCBI lineage: Bacteria > Bacillati > Bacillota > Clostridia > Lachnospirales > Lachnospiraceae > Mediterraneibacter > Mediterraneibacter sp. ICN-202921. The sequence continues at coordinate 158,740 of NZ_JBBKBE010000005.1, forward strand.
GATGCCAAGACCGCAAGACCGGGAGATGAGAAGGCGAATACATTGGGAAGTATTTTGAAGGAATTTCCAGAGTTAAAACTTCCCACTCTGGAAAAACTGGGGCTTATGAATGCGTTTGGGAAAGAAAGTGCAAATATGCGGTTTTCCGGAACGGCCTGTTGGGGGAAAAGCGAATTATTACATGATGGAGCAGATACTTTTATGGGACATCAGGAAATCATGGGAACATTTCCTCAAAAGCCGATCCCGCAGCCTTTCCAGCAGAAAATAGAACAGATCAGAACCATTCTTTTGCAAAACGGTCACAGCGTAGAAGTAAGAAGCACAGCGGGACTGCGCTATCTGCTTGTAGATGGAGCAGTCACTGTGGCGGATAATATCGATGCGGATCTTGGGATGGCATATAATTGTACGGCACCTCTGGATAAGATTTCTTTTGAGAGAGAAGTGGAGATTGGCCGTCTTGTACGGAAAATCGCAGCGGTGAACCGTGTGATCGTATTCGGGGGAAGAGGCAATACCATAGAAGATATATTAAAGGCCGAAGAAACAAGGCAGGGAGGATATATAGGGATACATGCAGTAAAGTCAAAATCCTATGAAAAAGATTATCATTGTATTCATTTAGGGTATGGCGTAGAGAAAAGCGTGCAGGCGCCGACGATACTGACGGAAGCAGGCATACCCGTCTCTTTGTTCGGAAAAGTGGCGGATATTGTGGCGAATGAAAAGGGGAAAAGCGTCTCCTGCGTGGACACCGCAGAAGTGCTGGATCTGACATTGGAAGAAATACAGCATATGCAAAAAGGTTTTATCTGTACCAATGTACAGGAGACTGATCTGGCCGGGCACAGCCAGGATGCAGGATGGTATAAAAGACTATTGGAGACGGCAGATGAAAAGATCGGTATCATGCTGCCGCTGCTCACAAAACAAGATATTTTGATCGTGATGGCAGATCATGGAAATGATCCGGAAATCGGACACAATAAACATACACGAGAGAATGTTCCGCTTTTGGTATATCAGAAAGGAAAAAGCGGAATACAGCTGGGGCTGCGCAGGACGCTTTCGGATGTGGGAGCAACTGTATGTGAATTTTTCGGAACGCGCAAACCCGAGAATGGAACTTCTTTTAAATGCCTATTGACAAATTTGCGGGAATAGGATAAGATTTCAGCATATATGGAACAGGCAGAGAAGGGAACAAGTAGTAGATGTATTTCCGGCAAAACGGAATCAGGAGAAAACAGAAAGCAGCCGGCCGATGAGAGGCGCATGATACCTGCATATATGAATACATCCCAGAGCCGCGCATGGAAAACACATGTAAATAGTGAAGATAAGCGATGCTGAAAAAAGCATTGTGGAAAATATTTGTATGTGTGAGTAGACTGCGACGCGGGCACGCGTTATTGTGCAGGAGTCTTCATGAGGAGACTTAGTAAGACTGACCATGTGAATTGTCAGTGAAGCAAGGTGGTACCACGATATATTCGTCCTTATCTTTTTAGATAAGGGCGTTTTTTATTACATAGGAAATTATTTTCTATATAATAAAAAATATTCCGCATTGCAGCAATAAGATAAACATAAAAAATCACAATGGAGAATATGGGTCTGAGATATGGAAAAAGAAAAGAGGGGCAGACCGGCCAGACAAAAGGTCGTAGAAAACTATGAACGGCAAAAAGCAATACTGTTAAAACAAGGATACCGGGAGAAGGCAGAGATCATTTCCGTAGTACGGGCGAATGTAATGGTGGTCGTTACGTCTCTCCCACTGGGCATGGCAGGACTCTTTGTATGGAAAGTATTTGGCTGTCTCTTTCCAGGAATGATTTTGGGTATAGGCATATATGTTGCCGCATTTATAACGGGAAGCGCGGTACTCTTGTGGCTGAGTATACTGAATATTTTAGGTGCAGGAGGCGACATATGGATTGCCTGGCGGGTAAGAAAGTATCATACAGGATATGTGTTGGATCATCCTATGGAATGTGGCTTTTTGATATTTCAGAAGCAGGATTCGAACAATGCCTGAAAGTAAGATAAAACTAAGAAAAGGAGAGAAAAAATGGGAATTTATGAAGAATTGCAGGCGCGCGGACTGATCGCGCAGGTAACAGATGAAGAGGAGATCAGAGAACTGGTCAATCACGGAAAGGCGACTTTTTATATTGGCTTCGATCCTACTGCGGACAGTCTTCATGTAGGGCATTTTATGGCCTTATGTCTGATGAAAAGACTGCAGATGGCGGGAAATAAGCCAATCGCTTTGATCGGTGGAGGAACCGGATATATAGGGGATCCATCAGGAAGAACGGATATGCGTTCTATGATGACGCCGGAGCAGATACAGCATAACTGTGACTGTTTTAAAAAGCAGATGAGCCGTTTTATTGATTTTTCGGAAGGCAAGGCTTTGATGGTAAACAATGCGGACTGGCTTTTAGATCTGAATTACATTGAATTACTCAGAGAAGTGGGTGCGCATTTTTCAGTCAACAGGATGTTGACGGCAGAATGTTATAAACAAAGAATGGAAAAGGGATTGAGTTTCTTGGAATTCAATTACATGATCATGCAGGCATATGACTTCTACGCATTGTACCAGAAATATGGCTGTAATCTTCAGTTCGGCGGGGATGATCAGTGGAGTAATATGCTGGCAGGTACGGAATTGATCCGGCGCAAGCTGGGAAAAGATGCAAGCGCTATGACGATCACGCTGCTTTTGAATTCAGAAGGAAAGAAAATGGGGAAGACACAGTCTGGCGCAGTGTGGCTTGATCCAGAAAAAACGTCTCCGTTTGATTTTTATCAATATTGGAGAAATGTAGCAGATGCAGATGTGCTGAAATGTATCCGTATGCTGACATTCCTTCCATTGGAAGAAATTGATAAGATGGACAGCTGGGAAGGCGCACAGCTGAATACGGCGAAGGAAATTCTGGCATATGAACTTACCAAACTGGTACATGGGGAAGAAGAAGCAAAGAAAGCACAGGAAAGCGCACGGGCACTGTTCAGCCAGGGAAATGCGGCGCAGATGCCGACAACAGAGTTGGAAGATGGAGATTTTACGGATGGTAAGATTGACATTCTTACTTTGTTAGTAAAAAGCGGACTGGTTCCTTCTAAATCAGAGGCACGCCGTGCGGTACAGCAGGGCGGAACGTCTGTAGACGGAGAAAAGGTGACAGATATCGCGGTAATCTATGGCCAGGAAGTATTTGAAAAAGAAGGTATCGTTCTTAAAAAAGGAAAGAAAAACTTCCGGAAAATTGTGTTGAAATAGCGATTTGCGTCTGCTATAGGAGAAGGAGGAGAGGACATGGGTTTTAAAGAAGTAAATATTGAGACGTTGGAGTTTAACCCTTTTACAAAAATTGGGGAAGAGTGGATGCTGATCACTGCCGGGGATGAAAAAAAGCATAATACGATGACTGCCAGCTGGGGCGGCGTGGGGATCATGTGGGGAAAAAGTGTAGCCACTGCGTATATCAGACCTCAACGGTATACAAGGGAATTTGTAGATGAACAGGAGATGTTTACGCTATCTTTTTATGATGAGACATATCGCAAAGCCTTAAATATATGTGGAAGCAGATCAGGACGGGACTGTGAGAAAGAAAAAGAGGCAGGACTGACTCCGTATTACGTGGATGGGACAACCGCTTTTGAGGAAGCAAACATGATTTTTGTTTGCCGTAAATTATACCGTCAGGAAATGGGACCACAGTGTTTTACCCAGGAAGACGGAATCAATGAAAAATGGTATCCGAAAAAAGATTATCATGTGATGTATATGGCAGAAATCCTTAAAGTACTGGTAAAAGAAAGATAAATTTAACTGACAAAATGGGCGTGGAAAATATGTGTGTTTTGCGTGAGCGAGGAATTTCGGCGCAGCCTTGACGAGCGATGCAAAATACACATTTCATGCGCCCCCGTTGCCGTTTGACTTCCTATTTCTTTTGATTACTTCCGCAGTGTTAGCTCAATTCCGCTTACGCTTCGTTTCGCTATCGGCAGTCGCCGAATGAAAAGAAACAGAGCACACCTTGTTTACATGCAAGCATGACACATGGCATAATCTGTTTTTTTCGCACTGCTTGTTGCTTCGTCAAATTTCTATTCTATTTTTTTATGAACTTCTGGACGGTTTCTATATCTGTTTCCAGCATTTCCGCTATATCCTCAGCGGAATATCCCTTCCGAACTTTCTTTTCTATCTGCTCCTGCAATTTTTGCAGTCCGCCCTGTACCATCCCTTCTTTTAATCCGGAAGCATGGCCTTCGCGTATTCCTTCCTCGCGCGCTTCATTGCGTTCCATGATCTTTTCTTCCCAAGCCTGCATATACCTCACTCCGATCTTTTCACTGGATTTGATCGCCCGGATGCGCTTCTGGATGTTATGGATCCGCTCGCTGGCACAGGTCCTGCTCACTTCTTCTGTGGTGTGCTCCATATACCTAAGGAGTTCCACCAGTTCTTCCGACACCCCTTTGATATTCGTTCCATGGGTATTGAGGAAGATACGGACAGCGTCGTCTCCCAGAGAGAGTTCCGGTACTTCCTCACACTGCATACGGAAGGTATAGCGGTACAGTCCGTATCCGAACAGGTCAAAGGGACAGATCAGGATGATATATACGGGATTTAATTTCTGGAAGACGACTTCTCCCGGAGTCAACAGATTCGAGTCGATCAGCGCCTGATAGAAGCGGCTCCGTTTCGGAAGGTTTCCCGTGTTCTCTTTCTGGACTTCTGTATTATATACCGTGTCTTCTTCATCCATGGCCCATACATCCAGCCGCACATAACGGTTTAAAGGATGGGAGCGCTGTTCCTTTTCCGTCTGGGGCAGCAGTTTTAATACAACCTCTCTCCCTAAGATGATCTCCAGTATATCCCGCATGGTATCCGGGTCGTCCGTCGCCTGTGCGAATAAAAAACGATCCAGCAGGTTCAAATCCTTCAATGGCTTTTGTTTTAGTTCCATCTGTACTTTTCTCCTTTCATTATAGGGAAAAGCCTGCCGGTTTACAACACTTTTCCCTAAATAGCCTGTGACGTAAAATTTCTCCGGCACAAATATGTGATTTTGTTTCTTTGGGTAAATGTTTGCGAATATCCCGGATAAAGATCCGGATATATTGACGATCCGGAAACCGGATAAAACAGAATGATCTGTACAGAGCAGATCATCAGACTGTGCTTTTGGAAAAACACAAGACTCTTTCTTATAGATGCGCATCTAAAAAGATAGTTTTACCTTAACACAACAGAAGATAAACTACAATAAATAAATATAAATTTAATTGACTTCATATTTCTTTGATTACTTCCGCAGTGTTAGCTCAATTCCGCTTCCGCTTCATTTCGCTATCGGCAGTCGCCGAATGAAAAGAAACAGATCATACCCTGTTTACATGCAAGCATGACACATGGCATGATCTGTTCTTTTCGCACTGCTTGTTGCTTCGTTAAATTTCTATTTTATCCGGCATTTGATCTCATTATAGGAGGTTGTTTCTGTATTTTCTATTTTGACTCTGCCTTCCTGTGTCAGGGGCGTAAGGAGAGGTTGTATATCAAATGTCTCCGGGACCAGGCTGTATTTCCATTTTTCGATCTCTTCCGGAGTCTCATAGAAATGATGAATGGTTCCTCCACTGGAATCGGCAGGGACAGTATAGGAAGAATACATCTCAATGGAAGAGATCGGATAATCAGCGATTGTCTTATCTGTATCTGTTCCAAAATCGGCCAGTAAGGAGCAGGTCTGTGTAAAAAATGGATATATAGGAAGTTCCTGTACATATCCCGTCTGCTGAGAGGTGATGCTTAATATCCCGGCAGGTACGGTCTGCGTAAGAGACTGCATTTTCAGTTTTTGTATATCGGCAGCGTAAGCGCTCAGTAGGTTTTGCTTATCTTCGGAGGTCAGTTTAAGAGGCAGCTTGCTTACGCCGTCAGACCAGGTGAACAGATCTTTGCCGGTATCTGCCAGATAAGTTGGTGAGGAGGCGGGATATGCGGCCTTTTTATATTCGTCTGATTCATAGACAGAGGCAAAAGCAGCAAACATTTCTTTGCTTAAAGGATAGACACGGTAATGCTTTTGTCCATGATCCATATGGTAGCATACGGTGACGGTGGTATAGGCAGAATCTTTTGGAAGGAACTGTCCGTCGATAGAATTTTGCCTGTTTGACTCTATAACAGAAGAAATCCAGGACATGCCAAGGGTCTTGGCGTCTTCTGTAAAACAGTATTGTTTTAACTGCTGCTCTGTAGGATAAGAATCCCCATATAGGACCTGGGAGTAGGTCTCTCCATCCATATGCAGCCCTGCGACACTGAGACTTAAAGCGGATACATTTAGACTCTGGGGGAAATAGGTATCATATACAGGGGCGCACGCAAGAAACAAAAATCCCGTCGCAAGAACAGCCATAGCAGTAAGAAGAGTCTGCGCTTTGCGGCGCAGAAGGACTCTGTGCGCATCCTGTACAAGCCATTCCAAAAGAAAATGTATAAGGGTGCAGGCGATAACGGAGCTGCTGAGAAAAACGATTCCCCAAAGAAGAAAGTTCGCCGGTGTCAGATTCATTATATCCAACAGAAATGTTCCGCATAGAAGTCCGCCTAGGAAGGTCAGCAGAATCTGTACGATCCGTTCAGCTGTGACAAAAGTAAAAATTCTGCCGATCATTTCAGTTTTTCGTTTTTTTTGTCCCATAGCTATGATGAGAAATAAAACAGCGTTCCATACAAGTATTCCAAGGACGAGGTCTGCCTTGGGCGTGTAGGCAAGGATCTGCTGTTTGTCAAATAATTGCGTGCCGCAAAGTATTCGGCAGAGCTGACTGGGAACCAGATGGGCAAGGAGCGATTCTAGAAGAGGAGATCTATAATACGTCTGAAAACAATGCGTGATCAAAGGAAGAAATACATGGTCAAGCAGCAATTGGAAATAGGATAAGAAGCCTGCGGACAAAAGCAGAGCGGCGACTATATTTCCGCATAGGATGACAGAGCAGATGGCGATATGGTAGAAAAGCAGGAAGGTCATCAGGCAGACGAATATACTTTTTGCGGTATAGGATAGGATATAAGAGGAAAATTCGCTGTCTATGCTGCTTTGATAAATGCTTAAAACAGAAAGGACGAGTGAAAGCGGCAAGAGAAAGTGGAAAAGACCGTGCAAATAACGGCTCCAGAAAATGAAGCCTTTCTTCACCGGGAGGCTATAGTAGAAATCTAGTTTTTTAGGCTGCAGCAGATAAAAGAATTCGAGAAGACCTATGGCTGCGCCAAGGCCTGCACATATGTATAAAAGCTCCGTGCTTCCTATGCCGGTATATGTATAGAGATGAAAATTTAAACCGGCTGTTTTTATCATACCGTAAATGCAGAAGAATCCCCAGGAAAGGAAGGCTGTGAGATGCCCTCGTCCGGCTTCCCTAAACCAGTTAAAGAAGTATTTTGCGGATGTCATAACCATGTTCCTCCATCTGAATCATAAAAATTTCTTCTAATGTCAAAGTGACGTCTGAAAAAAAGACAGGTTCTTTTTCCCGGATGAGGCGCTGTATCGCGGATAAGTCGTCTTTTACGAGCAAGGTCGTGAAATAACCGTCTGTTTGACAGCGTATCACAGGAAGTTCTTTTTGCAGTTCCTCGACTGCCGACGTATCAGAAAAAACGCATTGTATTTTATGTATATCTGTCAGATCCTGCGTCAGATCGGCAGATGTGACCAGTCCCCCTTTGTGGAGGATACCGATGTTTTGGCAAATATCCTGCAGATCATCCAGTTTGTGAGAAGCGACGATCACCGTGAAATCCCGGCATTTCATTTCTTGCAGAAATAAGTTCTTCATCAGCTCTGTGACAAGTGGATCCAGGCCATCGAACACTTCGTCGCAGAACAGATACTTTGTGCCGGCATTCAGCGCAAGTATGAGGAATGCCTGCCTTTTCATACCTTTAGAAAAGGTGCGCAAGGGAAGCCGCATATCCAGGTTCAGGGTGTCCGCCATATAAGAGACGGCGTCGGCATCCAGACCAGGATACTGCCGCTTATAAAACTGTGTCATCGTCTCCAGAGATGCATTTGGAAAGTAATATGGGTCGTCCGGAAGATAGAAAAAAGCCTGCTTAAAGGCAGGGGAAGAGCAGGACAGCTTTGCATCGATTTTGACTGTTCCTTCGTCCGCAGTCAGAATACCGGACAGAATCTTCAGAAGAGTGCTTTTCCCGGCTCCGTTTGTGCCGAGAAGACCAAAGAAATGGCCGTCCGGTATGGTAAGAGAAATGTGATTGACGGCACAGAGAGCGCCGAAATATTTTGTCAGATTTTGTATCTCGATCATCTTATACCTCCTGCATATTGCAGTGTCGTTAGAGAAGAATACTTCCTACAGGTAAGGGATGGAAGGTGTCTTAGGGTAACTTCCTAAAGATACAAGCAGTCTAAGTCCGATCTCACGGGCGGTAAGCACGGCATTTTTGACTGCACTCGCCTCTCCGGTGACGGCTGCGATCACTTCATTGGAATGGCTCGTTCCTACATCCGGCGTCATATAGCGGATGATCTGGACCGGAGAAGATTTGACGGCGAGATCAGCCATGACAAGTCCGATAGCGGCAGGGGAACCGCAGAAAAAACCAAAGGGTTTTCCGACAGGTGCGTCAAAGGCAAAAGAAAGCGCCTGATCTGCGCTGGCGGAATACGTAAATTCCAGATGTCCCGCCTCGCTGATATACAGCTCCCCGGCATATTTTTTCGTGAATTCCAGCGCGATCTCTATCGCACGGCGTACATCGGCAACATTCTCTCCGCCGAGAATGATGAAGTTTCCGTGGCCGCCCCAGCCTTTGGTATCTCTTGGAAGCTGGATAGAGAGGACTTCCGTATTTGTTGATTTTACTGCCTCGTCTACTGCGTTGATCTGCCCTGCGGCCCCGGTACGGGAACTTAAGATACCTAGACTCTTATAGGATTTCTTAAGCTGCATCTGTGATAGGAGAGAAGGATCTGCGCTTGGTATGACAAGTCCGATCGTATCAAGAACCGTAGTCCCTACAAATTCAGGGAGTGTACATTCCATAGGAATTTTTGTGAGTTCATTTACATTTATCATTTCAAAGTACTCCTTATATAATTGATGTAAGCTGCATGTCAGTAAGTTTTGACGGAGAATATAGATGGCTTTCTGTATGCAGAATATTCTGCCGTATCATAGGAAGCCGCCGTCCAGTCCGATGATCTGCCCAGTCAGATAAGGATGTCCGCTGCACACAGAGAAGGCAAGTGACGCGACTTCCTCGGGAGCGCCGAATCTTCCGGCAGGAATTTCCTCCTTGAGCGCAAGCCGTTCCTCTGTTGAAAACAGGGCGTTCATGTGTGTGTCGATGACACCGCAGGAGATAGCGTTTACTTGGATGTTCGAAGGCGCCAGTTCTTTGGCCAGCGCTTTTGTCAGGCCGTCCATACCTGCTTTTGTCGCAGAATAGGCAACCTCACAGGAAGCGCCGGACGTACCCCACATAGAAGAAATGTTTAAGATTTTTCCATGCTTTTGTCTGATCATATAGGGAATAGCAGCACGGCAGCAGTAAAATACAGAAGATAAATTGGTGTGAAGTATTTCTTCCCACTGTGTATCCGACATATCCTGCAGCAATCCTATATGGGAAATGCCGGCGTTATTGATAAGAACATCCAGCCCAGGACAAAGTTTGAAAATTTTGTCAAAAATCTGCGACACATCATGGGGATTTCCCACATCACCAGGTACAATTGTGCAGGAAGCGCCAATCGCTTCCAGTTCCTGCCGTACTTTTTCTAATTCATCCAGCGATCTTCTGCAGTTTAAAAATACGTGGTATCCTGCCTGGGAAAAGACAAAAGCACAGGCTCGCCCGATCCCACGTGAGGCGCCTGTTATCAATATATTTTTACGATCCATACGTCACCTCGATTTTTCTGTCTATAGGTTATATCGTATCATCAGTATAGCGTATCGGATAAAATTTGTATACTGTTTTCGTTGTGATTCTAAAGGGCGTATGGTATGATTTTATTAGGTGAAAAGTGATTTTCAGGTGAGGAGGCGGCAGTAAGAATGATTGATGAAGCCATAGAGTTTGCAACGCGGGCGCACGCAGGTCAGTTCAGAAAAGGAACAAAAAGACCGTATATCGTCCATCCGATCGAGGTGGCGGATATTGTCGCTGCAATGACGCAGGATGAAGAGATCATCTGTGCGGCGGTGCTGCACGATACGATCGAGGATTGTGAAGAGGTCACAGAAGAGCTTTTGAAGGAAAAATTCGGAGAACGGGTCGCATCTATGGTGGCTTCTGAGAGTGAAGACAAGACAAAGTCCTGGGAGGAAAGAAAAGGAGCGACGATCGTACGTCTGAAAAGCGCGTGCAGACCGGTGCAGATGATCGGTCTGGCGGACAAGCTGTCTAACATGAGAGATATAGACAGAGATTATCCGGCAGAAGGGGAAAATCTTTGGAAACGGTTCTGTATGCAGAGCAAATCTGCGATTGCCTGGTATTATCGGGGGGTGCAGGAAGCATTAAAACAGGACTTTGCGGGAACAGAAGCCTATGAGGAATACTGCAGGCTGGTGGAGAAGAATTTCGGATCGGATGTAGAGCCGTTTGTCGTTAGTCATACGTGTGGGGCATCCGTAAAGGATGGACGGAAAAAAGTACAGACAGCAGAAAGGAGCAGCGCAGAATGAAAAAGACAAAGGTGATCTGTTTTGCAAACAATAAAGGCGGAAGCGGAAAATCGACAACTTGTTCTAACGTAGGGTATGGGATGACAGAATTGGGGAAAAAGGTGCTGCTGGTAGATGGGGATATGCAGATGAACCTGTCCCTGTCTCTTTTTGATGAAGGAAAGGTATTGGAATTTGCGCAGAGTACCCGCAATCTATATGAAGGGATCAAAAGGCAGGATGATCTGACAGCGTATATCGTACAGTCCCCTTATAAAAACTTGGATCTGATCCCGTCTTCTACACTGATGAGTTCTATAGAATATGAATTATTTACGAAATGGCAGAGAGAATATATATTAAAAAAAAGCATGAAGAATATTGTGGACTCCGGCGTATATGATTATATCCTGATCGACGCGCCGCCGACGCTTGGCGGTTGGGTGATGAATATACTCTGTGCGTCAGATGAAGTGATCCTTCCGGTAGAATCGACGCCGTGGGGGCTGTTCGGACTGGGGAATATGTTTGAATTCCTGGAAGAAGTGCGGCAGATCGCCCCTGACTTAAAATGGGGAGGAATCGTTATCACAAAGGTAGATACAAGGAAAAATTATTTTAAGCAGACAATTGAGACATTAAAAGAACTGGAAAATGTAAGCGTATTTGACACATATATCCGAGTGGACAGCGCTGTCGAATGGTCACAGGACAATAATACGCCGGTCATTGCATACAGAAAGAGCAGCCGCAGTGCTGGAGAATATATGGAACTTGCCAAAGAGATCATAAAGCAGGTTTAGGAGATACGATGGATGCCGAATTGCTGAGAGAATTATCTGTCATTACAGAAGAAGAAAAGAAGATCCTGGCTGGAAGAAAAGGAATTGACCCCGGTATTTATACGGAAAAAAATGATATGGTGATAGACTGCGAGAAGCTTCTGCAGAAAGGGAAGCTGATTTCAGTGCGCCCTCACACAAGATTTGTACATTTCCCGAAGCACAGACATAATTATGTAGAGGTGATCTATATGTGCCAGGGAACGACGACACATATTCTCAATGGGAATCAGGTCGTCCTGGAGGAGGGAGATCTGCTCTTTTTGAATCCCAATGCAGTGCAGGAGATACTGCCTGCGGGGGAGTCGGACATAGCCGTAAATTTTATTGTCCTGCCAGAGTTTTTCGATACGGCGTTTTCCATGATGGACGGAGAAGAAAATCTGCTGAAAGACTTTCTGATCGGGGCTTTGTGTGGAAAAGACGAGGATACGTCGTATTTGTATTTCCATGTGGCGGGCATCCTGCCGGTGCAGAATCTGATCGAAAATATGGTCTGGACCTTTTTTTATGATTCTTCCAATAAGAGAAGTTGCAATCAGATCACGATGGGGCTGCTTTTATTGCAGCTTTTAAACTATATGGATAAAATGGAGCTGGGAAACCGGCAGTTCGATACAGAGCTGACAGGTAATGTATTGAGTTATGTAGACGAGCATTATAAGAGCGGCACTTTAGCGGAACTGGCAGAAATGATGGGGTACGACGTATACTGGCTGAGCAGAGAGATCAAAAAGCGGATGGGAAGAACGTACAAAGAACTGCTGCTTTCGAAGCGGCTGCAGCAGGCGGCGTATCTTTTGACAAAGAGCAGTCTGCCGGTGGCAGATATCATTGAACTGGTGGGGTATGACAACAGCAGCTATTTTTATCGGAAGTTTAAAGAGAGATATGGAGTAAGCCCGAAGGAATATCGAAAGGGACAATAACATGTGTACAGCCAGATAGAATAGAGCATACTGCAAATTAGGACGGTATTTTTCATAAATAGCGTCCTTTTTTTGTCCTTGCTTTTCTTTTATAATATGAGTATGTTGAAAAATTGCAAAGGAGGCACAAAAATGGATAAATACTATTTAGCCATTGATATTGGAGCATCCAGTGGACGGCATATGCTGGCGTCTGTCAAAGAGGGAAGGATGCAGCTGGAAGAAGTGTACCGTTTCCCGAATGGAATGGATAATAAGGACGGTACATTGTGTTGGGATGTGGACCGCCTGTTTACAGAAATTAAAAATGGTCTGAAAAAATGTAAAGAGGCAGGAAAGATCCCCGTATCTATGTCTATTGACACATGGGGTGTGGACTATGTGCTGCTGGATGAAAAGGACAAGATCCTGGGCGATACAGTGGGATACCGTGACAGCCGCACAAATGGCATGGATGAGAAAGTGTACGAAAAGATTTCTCTGGAAGATCTGTATAAGAGAACCGGTATTCAGAAGCAGATGTTCAATACCGTTTATCAGTTGATGGCGGTCAAGGAGACACATCCGGAATATATGGAAAAAGCAGAAGCGCTTCTTATGATTCCGGACTATTTCCATTTTCTGCTGACTGGAGTGAAGAAAAATGAATACACAAATGCTACGACAGGACAGTTGATCGATCCTAAGACAAATGACTGGGATTATGAACTGATGGAGTTGCTGGGCTTTAATACAAAGATGTTCCAGCCGGTATCTATGCCGGGTACTGTCGTTGGGAATTTTACAGAAGAGATCCAAAAAGAGGTCGGGTTTGATTGTACAGTCGTGCTTCCGGCTACACACGATACGGGTTCTGCTGTGCTGGCGGTACCGACTAATGATGATAATGCCATCTACATCAGTTCGGGTACTTGGTCACTGATGGGGATCGAGAGGAAAGAGGCAGATTGCTCCTTGGAGAGCATGAAGGCGAATTTTACAAATGAAGGCGGATATGACCATCGTTTCCGTTTCCTGAAAAATATTATGGGTCTGTGGATGATCCAGTCCGTGAAAAAAGAATTTACAGAAGATTTATCTTTTGCGGAGATTTGCTCAAGAGCTTCCAAAGAAACGATCCCGTCTATCGTAGACTGTAACGACGATTGTTTCCTGGCGCCGAAGAGTATGATCGAAGCTGTGCAGAAGTTCTGCCGGGATACAGACCAGCAGGTGCCGGAGAGTGTGGCGGAGATTTCAGCAGTCATCTATAACAGTCTGGCAAAGTGTTATGGCGATACGGTGAAAGAGATCGAAGAGATCACCGGGAATACATATGACACGATCTATGTGGTAGGGGGCGGCTCCAACGCAGGGTATTTAAACGAGCTGACAGCGAAGTATACGGGCAAGAAAGTATCCGCGGGTCCAGGAGAAGCGACCGCTATTGGAAATGTGATCGTACAGCTTCTGCATGACGGTGTATTCCGGGATCTTGCAGAGGCAAGAGTATGTGTAAGAGACTCGTTTGATATAAAAGAGTATGAATTTTAATAGTTGTAGGAGGAGAAAAAATGTTAGTTGAGACAAAAGCAAAAGTAGGTGTATTTTCCATTGCGTTAGGCGCATATCTGCCGCAGTTCCCGTCATTGGTGCCGGAATTTGAGGCGCAGTATGACGCGTTTAAGAAAACACTGCCGGATACAGTAGAGATCATCGACGGCGGGATGGTAACGACAAAAGAGCAGTCACAGGAAGCGGGAAATCTATTCCGCGCAGCGGATGTAGATCTTGTATTTATGCAGCTTCTTACATACGCTACATCCTACAATATGCTTCCGGCAGTTAAAGATCTGGATGTTCCGGTGGTACTTGTAAATGTGCAGAAATTAAAAGCATTGGATTACGATCACACAGATATCGCGTCCTGGCTTGGAGAAGGCTATGCATGCGGCGCCGTCGGCGAGATGGTGGCTGACCTGGAGAGATACGGAAAGAGACATGCCGTGATCACAGGCGTGGTAGAAGGCGGAGATCTGGCAGTACAGACAGAGATCGAGAGCTGGTGCCGTGCTGCACAGGTGAGAAGAAGATTCCGCGACACGAATATCGCGCAGATCGGAAGACCATATCCGGGTATGATGGATCTGTATATTGATGAATCCAATCTGTACAGACGTATGGATTTATATACAAAACAGTTTGACTGGGAGAAGATGTGGGCTATTGCGGACGATGTCACAGATGAAGACGCTATACGCGCAAAAGCTGAGGATATTCTGGATACTTTCGATATAGAAGGCGGCGGAAGCATCGAAGAAGTGTGGGAGATGGCCAAGTATGTCGTGGCATTTGAAAAATGGGTGAAAGAAGAAAAACTTGGTCTGATCGCTTCCCATTATGATGGTTTTGCACAGGGGAAAGCAGGTGTTCTCGACAGTATGCTGATCCCGGCCTTTTCTATGCTGATCAAACAGGGCACAGCCTGTGCGGTTGAAGGAGATATGAAAGTCGCGATGGCGATGAGCATTTTAAAGACGATCTCCGGGACAGGCCAGCTGGCAGAGATGTATTCCATCGACTTTAATGACGATATTGCGATCATCGGGCACAGCGGATCCGGAGACGCGGATATTTCCGACAAGAAACCGACCATGAAGATCGTAAAAGTATTCCATGGAAAGACGGGCGGCGGTTACCTGACACAGTTCTATCCATATACAGGCCCTGTCACCTATCTGGCTATTACACAGGATGGGGACGGACATTTTAAATTTATCGTTGCGGAAGGTGTGAATGAGGAAGGTAAGATACTCTCCTTTGGCGATACAAATATGCGGACACGCTTTACATGCGGGGCTAGAGAATTTGTAAACCGTTGGAGCGAATGTGGACCGACACATCATTTCGCGGCGGCTACAGGCAGACATATCGATACGATACTAAAGGTAGCAAAGATCTATAATGTACCGGTTGATATTGTGACCAGATAAAACAGCCAATAAGGCGAAAGCCTTTTGGAATATAAAAATTATTTTTCAATTTTTCCTCCAAAAAAGTTAGAAAAATAAGAACCTAACCCAAAGAATAAGGATCCGGGGAATCATAGGATGATCTCTCCGGGTCCTTATTCTTTACTGATGTGCCTTGCGGATGGACGTGCCGCGCATGACAAGGGGGATCTTTGTTTCAAGAGGAGAAGATATTCAGTTTTGGCGGATAGAAGGTAAACAAGAAAAAAGCTAAGATAAAAAGAAGCGTCAAAAATAAGAGAATAGGAAAAAGACGCCGTATTTTTGAAGACGCTGCCAGACGATACAGGAGGAAAAAGGAAAGCAAAACTGCCAGTATGAAAGTAAGAATATCCAGCCATAAAGTATGATAGCCGAGAATTCCTGTATACGTATAAAAGAATACAGGGATAAAAAGCGTTCCCGCCAATGTGCCTGCCAGGCAGGAAGAAAAAAGCGCCGGGAGTTCTTTTGGGGACAGCAGGCATAGAATGCCGGAATAGAGAAGAACAGGGAAGAATACGAGTTTCATGTGCTCCCAGGCAGACTCGCTGACAGGGCAGAAGATTCCCACGATGGGATTAGAAAGGGTCCACGAATAGAAAAAATGACTAAGAGAACCCAGGATAAGACAAAATAAAATGCCGATCCACACATATTTTTTCAGTTTTTTCATAGAATCACCTCGCAGTTAGACTGTCCGGGATTCTATGAAAATATGTAGGATCAGCTTTTTTTGTCTAAAAAATCAAAGAAATTTTTTACAGAGCGATTTAAGAGCAGCTCTTCTGGCAGCTTTGCCTGTGCCGCGAGTTCGGCGGCATAGGTAAAATCACCGACATGCGCTGTGCCATGGCTGTCGCTGGAGAAAATGACAGGATAGTGAAAATGTCTGCACAGATTCAACAGCATGAGATCGTTAAAACGGGTGTCTCCCCGGTATCCTTCCGGAGATAGAGAATTGTTGTTGATCTCCAGAAGGACATGATGTTCCATGGCGGCTTTTACAAGAGCCAGATAGTCTACGGGATATTTCGTGTCATCACAGTGTCCGATGACCGTGACAAAAGGGTGTTCCATAGCAGCGATATAGGCTCTGGTATTCTCCTCTACAGTACCCGTTTTTTTGGGCGGATGGATACTGGCGATCACGTAGTCAAGACTGGAGAGCAGTCCGCTGTCCAGATCCAGCGTGCCGTTGTTGTCCAGGATACTGACTTCCGCACCGTAAAGCATGCGTACGCCCAGACGTTCTCTGGGGGCGTTCGCCAGGCTGCGGAAATAAGAAGGTTTCCCTCCGCCCAGCGTAGAGGGACCATGATCGGAAATTCCAAGCATTTCCAATCCGTTTGCACGGGCTGCTTTTGCCATGTCTGTGATGGTGGCGTGGGAACCGTGTCCGCTTGCGATCGTATGTGTATGTATATCAAATACGTAAGAAACCATAAATATCAGCCTTTCCATAAAGAATCGGAATAAGATAAAAATCCTTTCTTACTAGTATGCGTAGTTTTGGAACATTTGTCAATGCTAATCCACTTATGCAAACTGACTTTTATAGAGCATGGCGTATTTGCCGTTTTTCTCCATGAGTTCTTCATGGCTGCCGATTTCTTTTATATCTCCCTCTTCCATATAGAGGATCATGTCTGCATCTTTGATCGTAGAAAGTCTGTGTGCGATCACAAAACTGGTGCGGCCTTTCATAAGTTCTGCCATAGCTTTCTGGATCTGTACTTCCGTATGAGTGTCTACGTTGCTGGTGGCCTCGTCCAGGATCATGATCTCCGGATCCGAGGCGATCGCCCGCGCGATCGTCAGAAGCTGCCGTTCGCCTTGAGAAATATTTTCTGCGCCTTTGCTAAGGAGCATGTCGTAACTGCCGGGCAGTGTCTTGATAAAATTGTGGGCGCAGGCGGATTTGGCAGAAGCAATGATTTTTTCCTTTTCCATACCCTCTTCTGCGTAACCGATATTTTCTGCAATGGTCCCTTCAAACAGCCATGTATCCTGTAAGACAATACCGAATCGGCTCCTAAGTTCTGCCCGGGACATCTCCCTGCTGTCTGCGCCGTCTATGGAAATGGAACCGCTGTTGAGCTCATAAAAGCGCAGAAGCAGATTGATCAGTGTAGTTTTGCCCGCTCCGGTAGGACCTACGATTGCGACTTTCTGTCCGGGATTTACTGTCAGATCGACCCCTTTCATCAGGAGATGATCCTTTGTATAGCCAAATGTTACATTTTTAAATTCTACACGGCCGCTGTGTTCTTTTGGTATACTGCACGGCTGTGCGTCGGGACATTCTTCCTCTGCGTCCAGCAGGCCGAAGATACGGCTGCCTGCGGCTGCCGCCGCTCCAAAACTGCCCATCATGCCGGCAAGAGCAGAAAAAGGTTCTGCGAAACGCCAGGTATATTCCAACATGGCCTGTACATTGCCTACGGCGATCTTTCCGGCAATAGCCCAAAGACAGCCGATGGCGGCGCACAGCACATAGCCCAGGTCATTGACCAGCGTAGTGATCGGGCTTATAGCGCCGGCAGTTGTTTCTGCCTTGCGGGAGGTTTGTTTCAATTCTTCATTTAGGGACAGGAAGCTTTTTCTTGCGCGTTTTTGGTAGTTGCATGTCTGTACGACAGACTGGCCGTTATACATTTCTTCCACATATCCATTGAGCCTGCCGATCAGTTCCTGCTGCTGTCCGTAATATTTTTCACTGGCTTTCATGACTCCTGCGGCGCTGCATAAAGAAAGCGGTACCATAATGACAGGAATGAGAGAAAGTACAGGACTGATCGTAAGCATCATCACGAGTACGCCGACGGCGGTGGTGATCTGCGCTACGGCGGAAGTCAGGTTCTGGCTGATGGTATTATTCAGCGTATCCACATCATTGGTGATCACGCTGAGAATATCCCCGTGGGTATGGGTATCATAGTAATCGAGTTTTAGGCGGTGCATTTTTTCGTTGATCTCCCGCCGAAGTGTCTGCATGACCGAGGATGTGATCTTTGCCATGCCAAATCCCTGCAGAAACGCAAACAATTGCGAGACAAAATATAAAACGACCAGAGCAGTCAGCAGCCAGAGGATCGTGTCCCAGTAAAAGACGCCGTCCGCAATGCTGGCGAATAGGGTAGTCGTCACTTTGCCGATCAGAAAAGGCGCCAGCACCATGAAAGCTGTGCTGATCACGGATGCCAGCAGCACAAAAAGAATCTGCAGGCGAAAGGGCTTTAAATAGCCGGATAACCTCTTAAATACCGTTGTGTTCTTCATATTACAGCGCCTCCTTTCCCAGCTGGATCTCTGCGATCTCCCGATATAAAGGACAAGTCTCCAAAAGTGTGCTGTGTGTTCCGCTCCCTACGATCTGACCGTCATCGACGACAAGGATCCGGTCTGCGTCCAGGATCGTGCTGATCCTTTGTGCTACGATAATGACGGTAGCATCTTTGATGGCTTCTTTTAGATTTTGGCGCAGCTGTCGGTCTGTCTTCATATCCAGGGCAGAAAAGCTGTCGTCGAATACATAAATTTCCGGTTCCTTCATCAAAGCTCTGGCGATCGCCATTCGCTGTCTTTGACCTCCGGAGAGATTGGTTCCGCCTTGGGAGACCGGACTGTGATAGCCATCCTGCTTTTTGCCGATAAATTCTTCGGCGCAGGCGATCCGAGCGGCTCGTGTCCACTCTGCCTCTGTCCCTGTTTCTTTGCCAAAATTGAGATTCTTTGCGATGTCGCCGGAGAAAAGGATATTTTTCTGGGGTACATAGCCGATCAAAGAACGCAGATCGTCGACTTTATACTCTTTTGCATTGATGCCGTCGATCAGCACTTCGCCGAACATAGGGTCATACAGGCGTGGGATAAGTTTCAGGATACTGGATTTTCCTCGTCCGGTACCGCCGATGATCGCCGTTATCTCTCCGGGACGGGATACAAAGCTTATATCCTTTAAAACAGGTTCATCCGCGTGTGGATAGGCAAAGGTGACATGGCGGAATTCTACGGTAGAGCGCAAGGGGCGTTTTGAAAGCGGGAAGGATCCATTCTCAATACTGCTTGATGTTTCTAATACTTCCGCGATCCGCCTGGCGCATGCATAACTGGTAGGAAACATCATGATCACCAGGGAGAGCATCATCACAGAGGTAAGGACCATGCTGATATACTGGCTGTTCGCTACCAGAGAACCGACTTCCATGGCATTGGTATCTACATAGTAAGCCCCCATACCCAGGACGGCTGCGGTCGTTACGCCGAAGATCACACTGATCGCGGGCATCAGAAGGCTGGTGATGCGCCCGGCGGCCATAGCGGTCATGGCATGATCTGCGTTGGAAGTCTCGAATCGCACGCTTTCTGTCTTCTGCTTGTTAAAAGCACGGATCACTCGTACACCTTCCAGGGATTCCAGAAACAGGCGGTTGATCTGATCCAGTTTTTTGCGCAGCCGGATGGAATACCGGGATGCCAGTACCATGATGACAGATAAGACGATCAGCAAAACGGGGATCGCGACCAACAGGACGGAACTGACTTTTCCGCCGGTAGCAGCGGAAAAGATCAGACCTGCAGCTGCCATCATAGGGGCCAACAGTCCGATGCGAAGCAGAAGCGTTAGAAAATTTTGCACGTTTGTAATATCAGAAGTACTCCGTGTGACCAGACTGGCTGTGCCAAATGTATCCATTTCCGCGGCGGAAAAGTTTTGTACTGTGGAGAATACAGCTTCTCTTAGTTTTGCCGCAAAATCTGTCGAAATATAAGAGGCGATCTTGACAGAGAAAAAACTGATGATACAGGAAAACACAGTGACTGCTGCCATGACAATGGCAAAGATCCAGATCATCTGTTTAGACTTTGCCGCTACGCCGTTGTTGATCATCTGTGCCAAAAAGGAGGGTAAAAGCATTTGCCCAACGGCAGATAACAAAACGAATAACAGCAGTCCCAGTATTTGACGGGGGTGAAGCTTGATTTTTGAAAAGATCGTTTTCATGATTTTTTCTGTACCTCCTTACTATACAAGTTTGATTTTTGATAATCGAAAAAAGAGATTTCCCAGGGCGTATTTTTGTAAACGCAGATAGTCTTCCCCGGAGACAGTCTCTCCATAGCACAGGATCTCCATATCGCCGCCTGCCCCGGTTGTGAAAAGCTGGGAAGAAATAAAACCATTTTTTAAGTAGAATCTGCGTCGAGCAGTCCTTTGCTGTGCATTTGCGGCAGTCTCATCCAGCCGTTCGATCAGAAGCAGGATTTTTTTATCCGGAAACTGCCGGCACAGCTGGTTTAACAAAAAACTGCCGGTTCCCTTATTTCTGCTATTTGCAGAGACTGCCAGGTAATCTACCATGACCATATTTTCATAAGGAATGGCAAGGATAAAGCCGAGGAGCAGCTCTTTTTCTAAGGCGATGAACAGCTGCCCTTTTCCACTTTTAATGCAGTGCCGCAGAACAAAGAAGGGTTTCCGTTCTTGCTTGGGAAAGGCTTCCAGATATAGTGTTTTAATGGTTTTCCAATGCTGTTTTTCTACTGTAGTAAATTTCATATAAATACCTCACGATCCTTGTTTTTTTCTTTTACATGACATATCATATAATGTACAGTAACTGTACAGTCAAGGAGGTTTTTATGAAACATAAAAAATATCTATATTCATCGGGAGAGTTTGCCAGGATAAATGGCATCAATAAGCGGACCCTGCACTATTATCATGATATCGGATTGTTTTCGCCGGCAGTGATAGGAGAAAATGGGTATTACTATTACACCAGTTTTCAGATCGTCCAGCTGGAATTGATCTTGATCCTGCGCAGGATCGGATTGTCGATCGAAGACATCAAAGCCTATGTAGACAGCCCGTCGGATGCTTCTTTCGCACAGATTGTTTCTGAAAAGAAGCAGATGATCGATACTTCTATCCGTCAGCTGCTGGCGGCAAAAGACTTTTTACAGAAGAAAGCGGATAAATTAGAATTGGGGTTGATCGCAGAACACGGTAAAGTGGAGCAGATCCTACTGCCCGCAAGGCGGATCCTTGTCTCTGCCCCGATCACAGGGAACTACGACGACCAGGATTTCGCGGTTGCGGCAGAGTTTTCCATGCGTCTTAAGAAAGTATTTGGGCTGTATGATAATTTTGGCAGCAGGATCGCTGTGTCAGAACTCAGGCAGAAAAATTTTACCCAGTATGACCGTTTTTACGCTTATGGACAAGAGGATATTTTGGAATTTGACGAATGTCTGCCTGCCGGAACGTATATCCGGGCGTTTTGTATCGGCGGCTGGGATAAACTGCGGGGAGTGTACGAAGATATCCTTACTTATGCAGAAAAACAGAACTTAGAACTGAATGGATATGCCTACGAAGAGGGATTGAATGAACTGTCTCTTCAAAAGAGCGAGGAGTATATTACGATGATCACGATACATTGCAGGGAAAGAAAAACAAGAAGAAATTTGGAAAACCAATAAAAACAACGTATATGCCGGCGATAATAACAATAAAAACAACAATAAAAATGAATAACCCTGTTGATTTTATTGACTTTGCTGTCTGCTTTTTATATAATAAGAGCAAACTAGGCGGAGACTATTGCGTTTCCGATTCCGAGAAACAAACAGAAAGGAGCAACAGACGGAGATGGGATTATATACATATGACAGTACACCGCTTCCTAAGTCGGACAGAATTGCGAAACTGGTGGAAGATCTGTATGCGAAAATGCCGGAGATCGAAGCGGCGCGGGCGGTCCTCCTTACACAGTCTTATAAGGAAACAGAGAATGAACCGGTGATCATTCGCAGAGCAAAGGCATTCGCGCATATCTTGGAGCATATTCCGATCGTGATCCGTGACCGGGAGCTGATTGTGGGAAGTACAACGATCGCTCCCCGCGGATGTCAGACATATCCGGAATTTTCCTATGAGTGGCTGGAAGCAGAATTTGATACGGTGGAGACAAGAAGTGCAGATCCTTTTTATATAGCGGAAGAGACAAAGCAGAAGTTAAGAGAAGCAGACGCTTACTGGAAAGGACGTACCACCAGTGAACTGGCAACGGCTTATATGGAACCGGAGACATTGCTTGCCATGGAGCATAATATATTTACGCCGGGCAATTATTTTTATAATGGCGTGGGACATGTCACTGTCAAATACCAGGAGGTATTGGAAATTGGCTTTACAGGGATCAAAGAGAAGGCGGAGGCACAACTGGCCTCTATAAGTCTCTCTGATGGAGACTACCAGAGAAAATCACGGTTCTTAGAGGCGGTCATGATCAGCTGTGACGC
The DNA here is from genome assembly GCF_037890075.1 of Mediterraneibacter sp. ICN-202921. Taxonomy (NCBI): domain Bacteria; kingdom Bacillati; phylum Bacillota; class Clostridia; order Lachnospirales; family Lachnospiraceae; genus Mediterraneibacter; species Mediterraneibacter sp. ICN-202921. The sequence goes on from NZ_JBBKBE010000005.1 coordinate 181,567, forward strand.
CGCGATCACATATGCCAGACGGTATGCCCGTCTTGCGCTTGAGGAAGCACAAAACTGCAAAGATCCTGTACGTCAAAAAGAACTGCTTCAGATCGCGCAGAACTGTGCGAACGTACCAGAGAGAGGTGCCGACGGCTTCTATGAGGCATGTCAGTCGTTCTGGTTTGTACAGCAGCTCTTGCAGATCGAATCCAGCGGACATTCGATCTCGCCGGGACGGTTTGACCAGTATATGTATCCTTATTATAAGAAAGATATAGAGAGAGGCAAGATCACAAAAGAATTCGCCCAGGAACTGATGGACTGTGTATGGGTTAAATTAAATGATTTGAATAAATGTCGTGATGCCGTGTCTGCGGAAGGATTTGCCGGATACAGTCTGTTTCAGAACCTGATAGCCGGGGGAGTAAACGAAGACGGCGTGGATGTGACAAATGATCTGTCTTTTATGTGCATCACGGCATCTATGCATGTGGCGCTTCCGCAGCCATCCCTGTCTGTGCGGGTATGGAACGGCTCTCCGCACGAATTTCTGATCAGAGCGGCGGAATTGACAAGGACTGGGATCGGACTGCCGGCTTACTACAATGATGAAGTGATCATTCCGGCGCTTATAAGCCGGGGACTGACGCTGGCGGATGCGAGGGACTACAATATCATCGGCTGCGTGGAACCACAGAAAGCGGGAAAGACAGAAGGCTGGCATGATGCAGCATTTTTCAATATGTGCCGCCCGCTGGAGTTGGTATTCCATAACGGAAAGGATAAAGGCGTACAGATCGGGCCAAAGACCGGCGAGGTAGAGGACATGAAAACCTTTGAAGAATTTTACCATGCCTACAAGGTTCAGATGGACTATGCGATCAAACTGCTTGTCAATGCCGACAATGCCATCGACGTAGCTCATGCACAGCGCTGCCCGCTTCCGTTTTTGTCTTCTATGGTAGACGATTGTATGAAGCGTGGAAAATCTGTACAGGAAGGCGGCGCTGTATACAATTTCACAGGTCCTCAGGGTTTTGGAGTGGCAAATATGGCAGACGCATTGTATGCGGTGAAGACATTGGTGTATGATGAAAAGAAGATCACTATGAAGGAATTAAAAGAAGCTCTGCTTACGAACTACGGAAAAGGCTTAAACGAGGAAGATGTATCGGACATCACCAAAGAAATCGCACAAGAGATGCGGGAAACAGGAGAGACAGTCAACGAACATACAGTAGCGGCGATCTTAAAAAGTGTAATCGCTGCTTCAGAATCTGAGGCGGCAAAGGAAAATGGAGAGCGTATCCTAAAGCTGATTGAAGCTGTGCCGAAATTTGGAAACGATCTGCCGGAAGTAGACACCTTTGCGCGAGATGTGGCATATACGTACACAAAGCCTCTTGAGAAATATAAGAATCCGAGAGGCGGTATGTTCCAGGCAGGGCTCTATCCGGTGTCTGCGAACGTTCCATTGGGAGCGCAGACAGGCGCGACGCCGGACGGAAGGTTGGCACATACACCTGTTGCGGACGGTGTATCTCCATCGGCCGGAAAGGATACGCACGGACCGACGGCGGCGGCAAATTCGGTGTCCCGACTGGACCATTACATTGCTTCTAATGGAACTTTGTTTAATCAGAAATTCCATCCTTCCGCTTTGAGCGGCAGGCAGGGGCTGGAGAACTTCGTAGGTCTGATCCGTTCTTATTTTGATCAGAAGGGAAGCCATATGCAGTTTAACGTGGTCAGCCGTGAAACACTTTTAGACGCCCAGAAACATCCGGAACAGTATAAACATCTTGTCGTGCGGGTGGCAGGCTACAGCGCTTTGTTCACAACCTTGTCCAGATCTCTGCAGGATGACATCATACGCCGGACGGAGCAGGGGTTCTGATAGGAAAAGCGGAGCGCCTGTTTATAGGAAAGGCAGCAAACAGAGATGAGAAAGGAAACGACATGGAAGAATATTTACAGACAAAAGGAAGGATATTTGATATTCAAAGATATTCCATCCATGACGGCACGGGGATACGCACCATTGTGTTTTTGAAGGGCTGCGTGCTCAGATGTCGGTGGTGCTGTAATCCGGAGTCCCAGGAATATCAGATACAGACCATGTTTGTCCAGGGAAAACCTAAGGTTATAGGTGAGGATGTCACGGTGGGAGAAGTGATGGAGACGGTCTTAAAGGACAGACCTTATTATCGCAGGACCGGCGGCGGACTCACATTGTCGGGTGGTGAGAGCCTTTGCCAGCCGGCCTTTGCAAGAGACCTGCTCAGAGCAGCGAGGGAGAGCGGGATCAGTACGGCGATGGAAAGTATGGGATACGCGGAATACCAGGTGATAGAAGAGATCCTGCCGTATCTTGATCAGTATCTGCTGGATATCAAGCATATGGATCCTGACAAGCACAAAGAATTTACCGGAAAAGGAAATCAGCGGATGCTGGAAAACGCAGGGAAGATTGCCGCTTCAGGACAGACGGAACTGAGTATCCGCATACCGGTGATCCCGGGCTTTAACGACACGGAACAAGAGATACGTGATATTGCTCGTTTCGCGAAAGAAATCGGACATGTCAGAAGAATACATCTTCTTCCTTACCATAGGCTTGGGCAGGATAAATATGCCGGGCTTGGGAGGACATATCTGATGGGAGATGTAGAGCCGCCGGAAAATGCGAAGATGGAGCTGCTTTTGCAGGCGGCAAAAAAAGAGTCGCAGCTGGAGTGTCAGATAGGAGGTTAAAAGATGGCGCAGGAATATATACCAGAGAGGATCGTGCAGGAATTAGTACCCGGAAAAGAAATTACGATCGCACATTTGATCGCAAGTCCGGATAGCACGCTCTATGAGAAATTAGGATTAGATCCTCGTACAGAATATAGTAAATCGGCGATCGGGGTGCTTACGATCAGTCCGGCAGAGACGGCGATCATTGCGGCGGATATCGCTATCAAAGCGGCCGGCATCGAGTTGGGGTTTGTAGACCGGTTCAGCGGGACTTTGATCGTGACGGGGACGATCTCCGAGACAGAAGCGGCACTCCGAGCAGTCCTGTCCTATGTAAAGGAAAAGATGGGATTTTCGGTATGCGAGATAACGAGGACCTGATCGTATGAAGAAAATTGTACTGATGGGACGCAGCGAATGTGGAAAGACCACATTGACGCAGGCGCTCAAAGGAGAAAAGATACACTATCACAAGACACAGTATGTGAACCATTTTGATGTCATCATTGATACGCCGGGAGAATATGCGCAGACGAAACATCTAGGGTATGCGCTGGCGTTGTATGCATATGAAGCGGATGTTGTGGGGCTGCTTTTGTCGGCGACGGAGCCCTATTCTTTATACCCGCCCTGCAGCACGTCGATGTGTAATCGAGAGGTGGTCGGCATCGTGACGAAGATCCACGATAAAAATGCGGATGTAGCTCGGGCAGAACGTTGGTTAAGGCTTGCGGGATGTAAGAAAATCTTCTATGTGGACTCAAAAAATTATGAAGGAATCCCGGAGATTTTAGAGTATCTGAAAGAAGAAGGAGACGTACTTCCCTGGGAAACAGAGACAGACTGAAAGAAAGATAAGAAAATTTGCTGTTTTCCAATAAAACCAACATGAAAATGAGTTGACTAATGTGGGATTGTGTGGTAATATTCAACTAGAAACAACACAAAACAAATATTTTATGCTGTTTTGTTCAGAAATCCAAGGAGGAGAAGAAATGCAAAACGAATACGAGATTAAGAAAGAAATGTGTGAGATCGGCAGACGTGTGTACAATCGTGGGATGGTTGCCGCAAATGATGGCAACTTTTCTGTAAAACTCAACGACAATGAATTTTTGTGTACACCGACAGGAGTCAGCAAAGGCTTCATGACACCAGAATATATCTGTAAGGTTGACGCAAACGGAAATGTGATCCAGGCGAATAAAGGATTTAAACCTTCTTCAGAGATCAAGATGCATATGCGTGTGTACAAACAAAGACCAGATGTAAAATCTGTTGTACATGCTCATCCTTTGTACGCAACAACATTTGCTATCGCAGGGATCCCGCTGACACAGCCGATCATGCCGGAAGCAGTTATCGCTTTAGGATGTGTTCCGATCGCGAAATACGGTACACCGTCTACAGAAGAGATTCCGGACGCAGTAGAAGAACATCTGCAGTATTTTGATGCAGTACTTCTGGAAAACCACGGAGCGCTGACATATTCAGATTCTTTATTGAATGCATATCACAAGATGGAATCTGTAGAATTCTACGCACGTCTGTTATGGCAGAGCATGCAGATCGGCGGACCACAGGAACTTTCCAAAGATCAGGTAGAAAAATTATATGAGATCAGAAGACAGTTTGGACTTCCGGGAAAACACCCTGCAAATCTGTGTCCAAATGCACAGGCGGGAAAACCAAGCTGCCATACATGCGGTGCTGCATGCCCATCAGCAGCAGCTTCCTCCACGATCGGAAATGCAGATGCGGATCTTGTGGCTTCTATCACAAAGAAGGTTATGGATCAGCTGGGTATGAACTAAGACAAGCATAAGATCAGATATAAGAAATGAGGACTGCTATGAATGAACAGGATATTTCCAGAGCAGTGGAAGCTGTCCTGGAACAGATGAAACAAACAGATCCAAAGCCGGAAACAGAACATGTCTGTACATGTAAAAAATACAAGATGACCTTAGAACTTGCCAATGCTCTTATTGAGAAAGTGAAGGCGTTTGCGCAGGAAATAGGCGTACAGGCAGTGATCGCAGTTTCAGACAAGGCGGGAAGACCTGTTGCTGTCCAGTGTATGGACGATGCCTACATAGCAAGCTTTGACATTGCATTGAATAAGACATTTACTTCAGCGAGCCTTAAGATGTCCACGGAGCAACTGAGTCACTTGAGTCAGCCGGGACAGTCTTTATATGGAATCCAGTTTACAAACGCAGGAAAGATCGTGATCTTTGGCGGAGGGGAACCGTTAGAAGCAGATGGCAAGATAATCGGCGCCCTGGGGGTAAGCGGCGGCACGGCGAAACAGGATACTAAGATCGCAGCTTATGGAAAGGACGTGTTTAAGGAGGTATTAGCGTGTCTGTAAATGAACAGATGGTGCAGGACATCGTGCAGGAAGTGCTTGCGAAAATGCAGATCGCATCTGATGTATCAGGAAACAGAGGTGTGTTTGCTGATATGAATGAGGCGATTGCGGCAGCGCAGAAGGCGCAGAAAGTCGTTGCAAGAATGACCCTGGACCACAGGGAAAAAGTAATCTCCAACATTCGTAAAAAAATCAATGAAAACGCAGAGATCTTAGCGCGTATGGGCGTGGAAGAGACAGGCATGGGAAATGTTGGACATAAAATTTTGAAGCATCAGCTGGTGGCAGAAAAGACACCGGGAACAGAAGATATTACAACAACAGCCTGGTCAGGAGACAGAGGGCTTACGCTGATCGAGATGGGACCTTTTGGAGTGATCGGAGCTATTACTCCGTGCACAAATCCAAGCGAGACAGTGCTTTGCAATACGATCGGCATGTTTGCCGGTGGCAATACAGTCGTATTTAATCCGCATCCGGCAGCAATCAAAACTTCCATATATGCAGTGAATCTGTTAAACGAGGCTTCCGTAGAAGCGGGTGGACCGGATAACATTGCATGTACGGTAGAACATCCTACATTAGAGACAAGCAACATTATGATGAAGCATAAAGCGATCCAGTTGATCGCAGCGACCGGAGGACCGGGCGTCGTGACAGCAGTGCTTTCTTCCGGGAGAAGAGGAATCGGCGCAGGCGCAGGCAATCCGCCGGCACTGGTGGATGAGACAGCAGATATCCGCAAAGCAGCGGAAGATATCGTGAACGGCTGTACATTCGATAACAACCTTCCTTGTATTGCAGAGAAAGAGATTGTGGCGGTAGAAAGTGTTGCAGATGAACTGCTGCATTATATGATACAGGAGCAGGGATGTTATCTTGCTTCCAAAGAAGAACAGGATGCTCTGACAGCAGTTGTTTTAAAAGACGGACGTTTAAACAGAAAATGTGTAGGACGTGACGCAAAGACACTGCTTGGTATGATCGGCGTGACAGTGCCGGACAACATCCGTTGTATTACCTTTGAAGGACCAAAGGAACATCCGCTGATCGCAACTGAACTTATGATGCCAATTCTTGGCGTAGTAAGGGCAAAAGATTTTAACGATGCAGTAGAGCAGGCAGTGTGGCTGGAGCATGGAAACAGACATTCTGCACATATCCATTCCAAGAATGTAGACCATATCACGAAATATGCGAAAGCGATCGATACGGCGATTCTTGTAAAGAATGGACCGTCCTATGCGGCACTGGGCTTTGGCGGCGAAGGGTTCTGTACCTTTACCATTGCCAGCCGGACAGGCGAAGGTCTGACAAGTGCCAGCACCTTCACAAAGAGAAGACGCTGCGTAATGTCGGACAGCTTATGTATTCGATAGAGGAGGATGAAAACATGGAAATGAATTCTGCAAATGTAGAAGCAGTTGTAAAACAAGTGTTGGAAAGCATGCTGGAAAAGCCGATTCCTTCTGCGCAGACAGCAAATGCAGGAAGCCAGGCTATTCCAAAGACAGCACATGTGGCAATGCTGACTTCTCTGGAGCATTATGATATTAAAGAATTCCCTATGCCGGAGGTAGGCGACGGAGATATTCTTGTAAAAGTAGAAGGATGCGGTGTCTGCGGGACAGACGCGCACGAGTTTAAGAGAGATCCATTCAGCTTGATCCCGGTAGTGCTCGGACATGAGGGTACCGGAGAAATCGTAAAAATGGGTAAAAATGTAAAAGTGGACAGCGCCGGAAAAGCACTGAAGGTAGGCGATAAAGTCGTGACCTGTATGATCTTCAAAGACGATCCGGAGATTACGATGTATGACTTAAACAAACAGAATGTAGGAGGAGCCGATGTATACGGACTTCTGCCGGATGATGATATCCATTTAAACGGATGGTTTGCTGATTACATTCTGATCCGTGAAGGCTCTACAGTATTTAATGTCAGTGATCTGGATCTGAAGTCCCGCGTACTGATTGAACCATGCGCAGTACTTGTACATGCGGTAGAGAGAGCGAAGACGACAGGGATCTTACGGTTCAACAGCAGAGTAGTCGTACAGGGATGTGGACCGATCGGCTTGATTTGTATCGCAGTTTTGCGTACAATGGGTATTGAGAATATTGTTGCAGTAGACGGAGAGCAGAAACGTCTGGAATTCGCAAAGAGAATGGGCGCGGAAAAGAGCGTAAACTTCAAGGATTTCCAGGGCATCGAAGCACTGGCACAGGGAGTAAAAGATGCTTTCGGCGGACATGCGGCAGATTTTGCATTCCAGTGTACAGGTTCACCTGTGGCTCATGCGAACATCTATAAATTCATCAGAAATGGCGGCGGCTTATGTGAGCTTGGCTTCTTTATCAATGGTGGAGACGCTACGATCAATCCGCATTTCGATCTGTGTTCCAAAGAGATCACACTGGTTGGTTCCTGGGTATATACACTGCGGGATTATGCAACTACATTTGATTTCTTAAAGAGAGCAAAGGGAATCGGACTTCCGATGGATGAACTGATCACACATGAGTTCCCACTGGAGCAGATCAACGAAGCTCACCAGACAAATCTGGCGATGAAGGGCTTAAAGATCGCGATTATCAATAAATAGTCAGGCCAATCCCTAAAAGGAGAAAAGTGATGGGAGAAGCAGTAGGTATGTTAGAGGTGTTCGGACTTTCCACTGCCTTTGCGGCGGCAGATGCCGGGTGCAAAGCAGGAAATGTCCGGCTGGAGACCTTTGATAAGAATAAACCGGCGAATGCGGACGCATTACCTGTACCGCTGATCGTCATGATCAAGTTCCGAGGCAGCGTATCTGATGTCCAGGCGGCGCTGGAAGCGGCAAAGAACCGGGCAGAAGAATTAGCGGGAGTCGTAACGGAATATGAGATCGCAAGACCCACAGAGGATACAGAGAAAATGCTGAAACTCAGTGGGCTGGATAAAGGAAAACCACATTTGATCAATGAAAAAGAAATTGAAGAAATCTAGGAGGAATTAAAAAATGGCAATGGCACAGTTAGCATTAGGAATGGTAGAAACAAGAGGACTTACAGCAGCAATCGAAGCTGCAGACGCAATGACAAAAGCAGCGGAAGTCACATTGGTAGGAACAGAGAAGATCGGTTCCGGACTGGTAACAGTTATGGTACGTGGAGATGTCGGCGCAGTAAAGGCTGCTGTTGAGACAGGAGCTGACGCAGCAGGAAGATTGGGAGAATTAGTGGCAACACACGTAATCCCAAGACCACACAACGACGTAGAAAAAATCCTTCCTACAGTGTAAGTATTTCCTTGTAAGGAAAGACTTATCTGCGAATGAATGTAAAGGAGCAGTCTCATGGGAAAGGCGTATGGATTTTTTGAGATCCCGAGTGTAACCGCAGCAGTAGTTGCGATCGATATCATGTGCAAGACGGCGGAAGTCGAATTGGTCACATGGGAAAAAAAATTAGGCGGAAGACTTGTCACGATCATTATTCGAGGAAATGTATCCGCAGTCACGCAGGCCATTGAAACTGCCGCAGCAAATGGAATTAAAGAACCTGCCTGTTATGTGGTGATCCCAAGTCCGCATGAAGAGATACTGAAGATCATCGAAAAGAGTGTGAACAGGGTAAGTTAGGAGGCAGTGCAGATGGCAGAGGAAAAAAAGAGAACAACAAGAGCCAAGGCGCCGTCAAAGACAGTGCAGAGAGTAAAGCAGGCGGCAAGCCAGGCAGAGCAAGTACAACCAACAATTCAAAAGGAGGAAAGAAGAATGTCACAGGAAGCATTAGGAATGGTAGAAACAAGAGGTCTTGTAGCATCTATTGAAGCAGCAGATACAATGTTAAAAGCTGCAAATGTAGTATTGGTAGGGACAGAGAAGATCGGTTCCGGACTGGTAACAGTTATGGTGCGCGGAGATGTCGGCGCAGTAAAATCTGCAGTAGAATCTGGCGCAGAAGCAGCAGGAAGACTTGGAGAATTAGTGGCAACACACGTAATCCCAAGACCACATACAGATGTAGAAAAAATTCTTCCGGCAATCAAATAAATAAAAAACATTTGTTTGACACGATATTTACAGCCTTACGGCCGTCTGAAATGGACGTAAGGCTTGTGAATACTAAATGAGGAGAATTGATATGGATAACAATAACGTAGCGTTGATCACAAAACTGGTATTAGAAGCAGTGGAAAAGCAGAAAACGGCGGATGAAGGCGGTTTTCTGGTGCCGATCGGTGTTTCCGCAAGACACATACATCTGACCCAGGAACATGTGGAAGCGTTGTTCGGAAAAGGATATCAGCTGACAAAGAAAAAAGAACTGATGGGCGGACAGTTTGCCTCTAATGAGACAGTGACCATCGTTGGTTTAAAGCTTCGTGCTATAGAGAATGTAAGAATTTTAGGACCTGTAAGAAAAAGATCACAGGTGGAGATTTCTGCGACAGATGCCATACGCCTTGGCGTAAAAGCGCCGATCAGGGAGTCCGGCAATGTTGCAGGCAGCGCGGCGATCGCGGTAGTCGGGCCCAAGGGCGCGATTTATTTGAATGAAGGCTGCATTATCGCAAAGAGACACATTCATATGTCTCCGAAGGATGCAATGGCAGCCGGCGTACATGATGGAGATATTGTTTCTGTAAAAGCAGATAATGAAAGAGGAACTGTGTTCAATCATGTACAGATCCGTGTGGATGACAGTTTTACGTTGGAAATGCATATCGATACAGATGAAGCGAATGCAGCGAAGATTGCGACTGGAGATACAGTAAAGATCATGAAATAGAGAAAAAGAGTGACAGACCAATCGCAATAGGGAGGAAGACATGCTGATAGGAAAAGTAGTAGGAAGTGTTGTTTCAACACGGAAATGTGAAAATTTAGTCGGCAATAAATTTATGATTGTAGATGTTTTAGAGCATATGCAGTCCGGTGCAAAGCAGCTCATTGCGATTGACAAGATTGGCGCAGGGATAGGTGAGTTTGTGCTGGTGGCACAGGGCAGTGCGGCGAGAATCGGAAGCGGTATGCCGGACGCGCCTGTCGATGCGGCAATCGTTGGAATTATTGACGATGGAACAGGACTGGAGTAGTGAAATTATGGATATGAAAGAATTAAGCAACATATTGCAACAAAATGGTATTGTTGGTGCAGGTGGTGCGGGCTTTCCAACATATGCAAAGTTAGACGAACGTGCAGAGACGATCATCTTGAACTGCGCAGAATGTGAACCACTACTAAGATTACATAGACAGCTTCTGGAGAAATATGCACAGGAGATCGTAGACACTTTCCATTTGATCGGAGAGGCAGTCGGTGCGAAAGAAGTGATCATCGGGATCAAGAAGGCATACAAAAAGACGATCGAAGCTTTAAATGCTGTGATCGGAGAATATCCGGAAGTGAAGCTGGGGCTTTTAGACGAAGTGTATCCGGCAGGCGATGAAGTGGTTTTGATCTATGAAGTCACAGGCAAGGTCGTAAGACCGGGCGGACTTCCTATAGAAAGCGGCGTTGCCGTATTTAACGTAGAGACAGTGTATAATGTCTACAGAGCACTGCATGAGAAAAAGCCGGTGGAGGATAAACTGGTATCTGTTGTCGCTGAAGTAGAGCATCCCGTGACGGTGAGAGTACCGATCGGCACACCGCTTGACGAAGTAGTAGCTCTTGCCGGACGTGTGACAACGCCCAATCCGGTGTATTTTGTCGGCGGACCTATGATGGGAAATATCGGGACCGGAGCGCAGCCGGTGACAAAGACAACGAACGCCATCTTGGTTTTACCGGAAGATCATTATATCATTCAGAAAAAATTAAAAAAGAATTCCATTGATATGAAACGGGCGGCGGCTTGCTGCTGTCAATGTTCGATGTGTACGGATTTATGTCCAAGGCATTTGTTAGGGCATCCGATCGAACCGCATAAATTTATGCTGGCGGCTACATGCAAGGATGTACAGGAGCCGAATATTTTCATCAATACGATGTTCTGTTCATCCTGTGGTGTCTGTGAACTGTATTCCTGCTTCCAGGGACTTTCGCCGAGAAGCCTGATGGCGGAGTACAAAGCAGGGCTTCGGGCAAACGGGATCCGTCCGCCTAAGGTAGAGGCAAAGCCTGTGGGACCGGAGAGAGAATTCCGTAAAGTTCCGATGGAACGATTGATGTCACGGCTGGATCTGACAAAATACAATAAAGAAGCACCGTTAGATGAGTCAGAAGTGGCTGTCAAGAAGGTACGTATCTTGTTGAGCCAGCACATTGGCGCTCCGGCTTCTGCAGTCGTAAAGGCGGGAGATGAGGTAACAAAAGGACAGATGATCGCTGAACCAGGAAAGGGATTGAGTGTAGGTATACATGCCTCTGTAAATGGTACAGTGAGTGAAGTAAATGAGAAATATATAATCATAGAAACGCAGGAAGGACGTGCAGGTAAATGAGTAAGGCAATTGGAATGGTAGAATATAAGACTGTTTCAGCAGGTATTACGGCAACAGACGCCATGGTAAAGACCTCTGAAGTCAATATCATTGAAGCACAGACAGTATGTCCGGGAAAATATATCGCAATCATTTCAGGTGACTTAAGCGCAGTAAAAGCAGCTGTTGACAATGCAAAGACTCTGCATGGCCTGCATCTGATCGACAGTTTTGTATTGGGGAATCCACATGAGTCCATTTTCCCGGCTATTTATGGAGCTGCAAATATTGAAGATGTTTCAGCTTTGGGGATTTTAGAAACGTATGATGCTTCTTCTATTATCGTAGCAGCAGATGAGGCTGCAAAGACAGCGATCGTAGATTTGATCGAACTTAGGATAGCAAGAGGTATGTGCGGAAAATCATATCTTATGCTGACAGGAGAAGTTGCGGCAGTAGAAGCGGCGATCGAGAGGGCAAAAGAATCTATTGCGGACAGAGGTATGTTCCTGGATTCTTCTGTTATCGCACATCCGGATGCACAGATCCGAAACGCTATTTTATAAAATTACCGGGAGGCAGTGCAATGCTTGCAATAGAGAGACGGAATGAAATATTGGATAAGCTGCAGGCTGAGAGACGTGTGGTCGTAAGTGAACTGAGTCATATTTATGATGTGTCGGAAGAGACGATCCGCAGAGATCTGGAAAAACTGGTCCATGACGGATATGCCATTAAAAGTTACGGAGGAGCGGTCATCAATGAAAATGTGAATATTGATCTGCCTTTCAATGTCAGGAAGAACCGTAACGTGATCGGAAAGCAAAGGATAGCTGAATTAGTAGAAGAATTGGTTCAGGATGGGGACAGTCTGATGCTGGACGCAAGTTCTACGGCAGTGTATATCGCAAAAACGTTAAAGGAAAAAGAACGTAAAAATCTGACGATCATCACAAATTCTATTGAGATCATCATCGAATTGTTTGACGCACCGGAGTGGAGAGTACTTTCCACCGGCGGAGTCTCAAGAGAAGGTACATTTGCGTTAGTAGGACCCCAGACAGATAAAATGCTCCGCTCTTATCATGTGGACAAGACGATCATTTCCTGCAAGGGGATCGATCTTCATTCCGGGATCACGGATTCTGATGAACTGCATGCAAATAACAAGAAGACGATGCTGGAATCTGCAAAGAAAAGAATCCTTGCAGTGGACAGCAGCAAATTTGATAGAACAGCATTTACAGCGATTGGCTCTCTGGAGGAAGTTGCAGCTGTCGTTACGGATGAAAAACCGGAGATGAGCTGGCTTCAAAAATTTGAAGAATTGGGTATAGAATGTATCTATCCCAAATAGAGGAAGGGCGCTTATGAAGAGCTTTGATATTAAAACAAAAATATTTTTTGGGGATCAGGCATTAGATAGACTTGCAGAGGTGCCTTATAAAAAGGTACTGATCGTTACAGATCCTTTTGTGGCAAAAGGCAGTATGATCGACCTGGTAACAGAACCTCTGAAACGTGGAAATAAAGAATTTGAAATATTTAAAGATGTAGTTCCAGATCCACCGATCGAAAAGATCAGTGAAGGTGTAAAGAAAATGCTGGAGTACAAACCGGATGCGATCGTGGCAGTGGGTGGAGGATCTGCTATTGATTCTTCCAAATCTATCCGTGAATTCGCGCTGCGCGTAGATCCTTACGCAGAAGTAGGGTTGATCGCGATTCCTACGACGAGCGGCACGGGTTCCGAGGTGACATCCTTTGCGGTTGTTTCCGAACCGGCGGCACAGAGGAAGTATCCGCTTGTATCACGTTCCCTTACGCCGGATGAAGCGATTTTGGACGCCGAACTGGTGAAGAGTGTACCTCCGTCTATTACGGCAGATACAGGTATGGATGTGTTTACGCATGCACTGGAGGCATGTGTGAGCATTAATCGGAATGATTTCTCTACGGCATTAGCGGAGAAGGCGATAGAAATTTGCGGCGTATTTTTGCTGCGTGCGTATCTAGACGGAAATGACACACATGCACGCCAGAAAATGCATGCAGCTTCCTGCTTGGCAGGGCTTGCCTTTAATTCTGCGTCTTTGGGATTGAATCATGGTATGGCGCATCAGTTGGGGGCTACGTTCCACATTCCACATGGGCGTGCGAATGCGATGCTGCTTCCTCATATCATTGAATTCAACAGTGATATTAATAAGCACAGTAAGAGCAGGACTGAGTATCTGCCGGCAGTGAAACGATATGCCACGATCGCGCAGATACTGGGATTGAGCAGTTATAATGAGATCATGACAGTGCGCTCATTGGTAAACTGGGTGCAGTTCATGCTCAAAGAAATGGATATTCCTCTTTCCATCTCACAGATGGGAACGGTGACAGAGGAAGAATATTTTGGCGCGGTCGACAGGATGGCAGACGCGGCTATGGCAGATGGCTGCACAGAGACGAATCCAAGAGTGCCAAGAAAGAAAGATGTTATAGAAATATATAAAAAGTTATGGTAAAAAAATGGACTTGCGGTATACCTGTGAAAAGGGATACGCAGGTCCGTTTTTGTATATATGCCGTTTTGCAACAAAGAAGATCCAGGAAAAAATGCTGCAATTAAAGGAGAAACGTATATACGTACTTGTATAAGGTGCGGTACAGAGATGAGATATTGACATATGTTCATAAAGTGCTATACTTTAGATACAGAGGAGGTGAATACGATGGCAAGACCACAGAAGTGCAGGTGTATCTGTTCCAAACCCGGTGTGACAGAATTCCTTCCTGTAAGAGGAGGAGTTGTGGAAACTGTTCGTATAGGGTTTGATGAGTATGAGGCGATCCGACTGTTAGATCATGAGCATTTGACGCAGGAGCAGTGTGCAAGAAAAATGGATGTATCTCGGCCTACTGTGACCCGGATCTATGATGAAGCGCGCCAAAAGATGGCGGATGCACTTGTAAACGGTAAAAAAATCGTGATCGGAGGCGGCGATGTCATCGTATGTACGTCGTTTAAGCCGGAATGTGCACATGTAAAGCATTGCTGTCACAGGACGGAGGAAAACCAGGTAAAATAAAGAAAGCGAGGAAAGCAGTATATGAAAGTGTTGATCATTGGCGGTGTCGCTGCGGGGACAAAGACGGCGGCAAAATTAAAACGAGAAGACCGCAGTATGGAAGTACTTGTATTGACGAAAGATGCAGATATTTCTTATGCGGGATGTGGTCTTCCGTATTATGTGGGAGGACTGATCGAAGGCAGAGAGGAACTGATCGTCAATACACCCCAGAAATATGCAGGATTGACGGGGGTTTCTGTGGAAACGGGAAAGGAAGTCATTGCTGTCAATGCCGGCGGGAAAAAAGTAACGGCAAGAGATGTGAAGTCGCGGGAAGAAAAGGAATATACATACGATCGCCTGGTGATCGCGACAGGGGCATCCCCGGCGGTCCTTCCGATTCCGGGGAAAGATCTTCCAGGGGTATTTAAGATGCGTACGCCGGATGACGCAGTTGCGATGCGTGCCTATGCAGAGGAAAAAGGCGTTAAGAAAGCAGTGGTTGTGGGAGCTGGCTTTATAGGTCTGGAAGTGGCAGAAAATCTGCATGCAAAAGGAGTTGATGTAACTGTCATTGATTTTGCGGATCAGCTGCTTCCCAATATTGTAGATCATGAGATCGCTTTATATATCAAGAAACATCTTTTAAAAGAGGGGATCCGTGTGATCACGGGAACAAAGGGAGAAGAGATCCTTGGCAATGAAGCGGTCAGTGGGATCCGGACATCCGCGGGTACATGGAAGTGTGAAATGGTCGTAATGGCAGCCGGGATCCGGCCAAATACAGAATTTGTAGAGGGAACTGGTATTGAGATGTTCAAGGGGACTATTAAGGTGGATTCCTCCTTGAAAACAAGTGTAGAGGATATTTATGCCGTGGGCGACTGCGCTATGGTAACAAACCGTATTACCAAGAAAGCACAGTGGTCGCCTATGGGATCCTCTGCCAATATGGAAGGCAGAACGTTGGCACAGATACTGGCAGGAGGGGAAAAGAGGTATCCAGGAGTTTTGGGGACAGGAGTTGTGAAATTACCGCATTTGAACTGCGGACGTACCGGTCTGACAGAAGCACAGGCAAAAGCAGCAGGATACGATGTGATCACAGCACTGGTTCCGACAGATGATAAAGCGCATTATTATCCGGATGCAGCTTTTTTTATCACAAAGATCATTGCAGACAGAACAAGCCATAAATTACTGGGCATTCAGGTACTGGGACCCGGCGCTGTAGACAAGATGGTAGATATTGCGGTGATGGGGCTGAACATGGGCGCTGTATTAGAAGATTTTGAAAACGCCGATTTCGCATATGCTCCGCCTTTTTCTACAGCGATCCATCCGTTTGTACAGGCCGTGTATGTACTTGCAAATAAATTAAATGGATCTCTGGTCAGCATGACTCCCGCAGAGTATTTGGAAGGAAAGGCAGAAGGGTATAAAGTAGTGGATGTCAGCCCTGTTCCTACGATCCGGGGCGCTATGCATGTAGAACTTTCTTCTGTAAATGGGGAAATCCCGGGGCTGGATAAAGAAGAAAACATACTGCTTGTATGTGTGAGAGGAAAAAGAGGATATTTTCTGCAGAACAGAATGCGGTATTATGGTTATAAAAATACAGTGGTGCTGGAAGGCGCAACGTTCTTTAATGATGTAAAGGTAAATGTATCAGGGGAAAAGATATCTGCAGAAGAGATCACAAGAGTAAAAGCTCTCGGCTTTCTGCACGATAAGAGAACACCGGATAAATTTAATGGACGCGTCATCACAAGAAATGGAAAGATCACAGCGGAAGAGGCCAGGACGATTGCAGAGGCGGCTGAAATGTTTGGAAGCGGAGAGGTGACCATGACTTCTCGTCTGACTATGGAGATCCAGGGCGTGCCGTTTGAAAATATCGAACCGCTGCGTGAATATCTGATGCAGGCAGGACTGGAGACAGGAGGAACAGGATCAAAAGTACGTCCCGTCGTATCCTGTAAAGGCACGACCTGTCAGTATGGTCTGATTGATACGTTTGCTTTGTCAGAAGAAATTCATGAGAGATTTTATCATGGTTATAATACAGTCAAGCTTCCCCATAAATTTAAGATTGCAGTGGGCGGGTGTCCAAATAACTGTGTAAAACCAGACTTAAACGACTTGGGGATCATCGGACAGAAAATTCCACAGATCAGCCTGGAAAAATGCCGTGGCTGTAAAGTGTGTCAGATAGAGAAAGTCTGTCCGATCCAGATTGCGAAAATGGAAGATGGAAAAATTACGATTGACGAGAATGTATGCAATCATTGCGGCCGCTGCGTAGGAAAATGTCCGTTTAAGGCTGTGGAAGATTCTATTACTGGATACCGTGTTTATATTGGGGGCCGTTGGGGCAAGAAAGTGGCACAGGGGCAATACCTGGATAAGGTCTTTACAGACAAAGAAGAGGTGCTCGCCATCGTAGAAAAGGCGATCCTTCTGTTCCGCGAGCAGGGGATCACAGGAGAACGTTTTGCGGATACGGTGGCAAGATTAGGGTTTGCTAATGTGCAGGAACAGCTCCTTGAGAATGGTCTGTTGGCGAGAAAGGCAGAAAACATAGCGGCACAGAAACACATGAAAGGCGGAGCAACCTGCTAGAAAAATAAAAAGAAATTGAACGAAGCAACAAGCAGTGCGAAAAGAACAGCTCATGCCATGTGTCATGCTTGCATGTAAACACAGGGTATGAGCTGTTCCTTTTCATTCGGCAGCTGCTGCATGATAGGTACGTAGGATCAACTGCTCACAATGAGAGTCTGGTATCCGGCTCGTTTTAGCCTGCGTTCCATTTCGGCGGCATCGTCCAGTAGAGGATAGCTTCCGACAAAGACACGATAGAGTCCATCCTCTTGTATAGTGACCGCAGGAAAGTTTTGTTCCTTGAGTTCATTTTCGAGACGTGCCGCATAGTTCGGATTGCGGAAAGCCCCTGTCTGTACAGTATAGCCTGAAGGTAAAATATCATGTTCTACTTCCAGCGTATCTAGTATTCCTGCGGCGATTGCCTGTGCAATATCGTTAAAATTGTTGTCAAAAAGTGTATTGTCTGTATCAGAATTGAGAAAACCTACTTCTACAAGTACGGCAGGCATTTTCGTCCTTCTAAGTACAACAAGTCCGGGACGTTCCTTTACCCCGAGGTTTACAAAGCCAATCGCTTCCAGCTGTTCGTTTATATCTTCTGCCATCTTTAATTTGATGCCGGATTTATCATAGACAAGCGTTTCTACTCCGGAAACAGTGTTGTCAGTGGGGTAGGAATTTCGATGTATAGAGACAAAAAAATCTACGCCGGCATTGTTTGCTTCCATGGCTTTTTCATAAGGAGATTCATATATATCTGTCGTACGCGTATATTCTACATCAATATCGTGATTTTGCAGTATTTCTCCGATGGCTAATGTAAGCTGCAAAGTATCGTCTTTTTCTTGTCTGCCCTCGTAGACTGCGCCCGGATCTCGTCCTCCATGTCCGGCGTCCAGCATAATGGAATAAGGCATAAAAACCCCTCCTGCATATCCTTTCTATCAGCATATGCGGGAGGGGTGGTATAGGTGTGTATATTCTCTGTATAGAATTAAGGAGTTTCAGACTTTTTACTGCTTTTTTCCGGAAGTTCATTTTCTTCCTGCATTTCTTCAGGAAGATATACATGCACACTCTCAACACGATTTTTATCTAATTTTTCCACAATAAGACGAAGCCCGTTCTGCGTAGTAACTTTATCGCCTAATTCCGGAAGACGATCTAGGTGTTCAATAATGAAGCCGCCAAGAGAATCATAATCCTCTGATTCAAGATTAAGATTTAATTCGTCATTTACGTCATCCAAGCTGACAGAACCTTCAATAATATATTCCCGGTCATTTATCTTTTTGATAAAATCTTCCTCGTTTTCATCATATTCATCATGGATCTCACCGACAATCTCCTCCAGTATGTCCTCCAGTGTGATCAGTCCGGCTGTTTCCCCATATTCGTCCAAAACGATGGCGATATTAAAAGAAGCATCTCTCATTTCTACGAGAAGTTCGGAAATATTTTTATATTCATAGGTAAAATACGCTTCTCGAAGAATATCACGCACATGGAAAGAATCCAACTTATCGCTGTCAAATAAAAGCAGATCTTTCATGTTGATCGTTCCGATGACATTGTCAGTTGTTTCTTCATAGATAGGCAAACGGGTAAACTTATTTTCCCGGAATATTTCGATCAATTCTTTATAGGTGCTGTTTACATCTGCGAATATGATCTGTACCCGTGGGATCATGACATCCTTTGCCTTGGCGTCGCCTAGATCAAACACGTTGTAGATCATTTCTTTTTCTTCAGATTCGATCACGCCGTCCTCATGGCTTACGTCTACGATCGTACGAAGCTCATCTTCTGTCATGGTTGTATTGCGAGCATTTGGATCTACCCGCAGCAAGAAAAGGATAGCATTTGCGAAAAGATTGATGACGAAGATAACGGGAGTCATGATCGTCATGAAAATATGGATCACAGGTATATACAGCAGAGAGACTTTGTCTGCATGGATCGTTGCGAAGTTTTTCGGTGTTATTTCGCCAAAAACAAGGACTGCAAAAGTTAAGACAGCAGTGGCGATACTGACCATATATCCGCCGAAATCATAGGCGATCATTGCGGATAAAGAAGAAGCGGAAAGATTGACGATGTTGTTTCCGATCAAAATAGCGCTTAACATTTTAGACGTATGATTTTCTGTAATGTCTAAAACGAGTTTTGCGCGTTTGTTTCCCTGCTCAGAAAGATAACGCATCTTCATTTTATTTACAGTCATCAATGCAGTCTCCGCAGAAGAAAAGAAAGCAGATAGCGCAAGAAGAATCATCAATATGATAAATTGTATACTGTCACTCGAGTCCAATACTGTTGTTCACTCCTTTTGGTATAAATAATAAAAATAAAATTGTAGATATACTCTTTCAATATACACTATTTCTCGATAATTTGCAAGAAATTAAAGCAGGACATCTTAGGGG